>JAPLCR010000660.1:2038-10099 GCA_026392135.1 Armatimonadota bacterium | reverse complement strand
GTATAAGTCGCGCCGAAACGCGGAAAGTGTGCTAGAATCCATGGGGTTTGGTTCCTCCTTTGTCAGAAGAACTTTACCCCATGGGCAACACCGATTAGGCACAAACCGCTAAAAGGAGTTGCCCATTTGTCTAAACGTCAACCCACATGACCCATCTCTTTAATCATGCCGGAGAGTTACTTGCGCCCTATAGCGATGAGGTGGTTAGTTATGGGCTTGACTATATTATCAATGAAGCAGGCGGGTGCGTCCATGGACTCTACCACAGCTCCCTCTCGCAGGAACAACAGATTGCATGGGTACGTTCCCACTACCCGCTTTTTCGCCACGTTTTTGCGAAGCGTTGCGCTCCCGTTTTAGGGCATACTGCGACTATGGTTGAACACAGCCGCTTAAACACCCTGTGTTATATGTGGTGGGATATCATACCTGTTAGCGGCTATCCAGAAATCACTCGACTGCCTACACTCTGGTTTGAAGAAGCCCTCGACACCATGCACCAGATACTGAGTATCCCTCACGTAGCGTGTCAGGAGAGCGCAATACACGGGTTAGGTCACTGGTACTATCGGCATCAGCATAGGGTCTCCCGTATCCTCAACGCCTATGTTCTGAGTGGAAGAGGGTTGCGTGCAGGACTGCATACCTATGCTCTGAATGCCCGCAAAGGGAGGATACTATAGCCTCACCCGACATCCCGAACAGTGCGACTCTATCGCCCCCGCAACAATCTCCAACCCGCGTACCCCATCCCAACCCGAAACGAGCGGAGGCTCTCCCTTGTGTGTACGTTCAAGGAAGGAGAGGACATGAGCGTCTAGCGAGTGATAGAACTCAGTCTGAATGCCCCAGAAGTAGTCTGGCTGGAACTCCTCCACACTATCAGGCGATAGACCGTGTAGGCGGACGCGCTTCTGCACATCCTCTATGAGTACTGCGCCCTGCGTTCCTCCCACCTCCAACGCCTCTATCGTGCGCGTCTGCCCCTCGCGCCACCCGCCCACAATGCTTCCAATCGCCCCCGAAGCGAACTCAAAAGAGAGGACGGTATCCAAAAACTTACCCTCCTCATCCGGTCGGCTCTGGAGGGCGTAAACGGAGGCTACCTCTCCGCAAAACCAGCGCATGAGGTCGATATGGTGTGTCAGCATAGAGAAGAGAAAGGCGTAAGCCCCACGCCCCTTCACAAAAGGCGGTATGCCATCGGTGACTCGAAACATAGCGTGAGTCACGTCGCCGATACGCCCCTCTAGTACGAGTTGGTGTGCCTTGCCATATCCAAAACTAAAGCGGCGATTATAGTCTACAGCGAGGAATCGCCCACACTCCGCCGCCGTCTCTGCCATCAGGCGTGCCTCCTCTAAGGTCATAGCGAGTGGCTTTTCGCAGAACACATGACATCCTGCACGCAGGGCTTGAAGGGTCGGCTCTACGTGCAGATGGTCGGGCGTGGCAATGGTCACTACATCAGGCTTCTCTTTTTGGAGAAGCGCAACATAGTCGGTGTAGGCACACGCATCCGTTCCTGCTATCGCCTGCGCTCGTGCAGGGTCGATATCACAAGTTGCTACCAGCTCAGCATAGGGGGAGAGGCGAACCGCCTCCGCGTGCCGCCGCCCTATGTAGCCGCACCCTATAACTGCTACGCGCATGATTGAAGCCTCTCCTATTTTTTTGTTGCTAGACATCCTACCCCAAGCCATCCTGGTGCGGGTGTCATTTGCTCAAAATAGTCAGTATTACCACATCCGTAGAAGCCCACTGCAACTTAAATACGTTGTTATTCCCTAATATCATACAGTATATATACGGTGTTAAGCAGAATGTGGTTCCATTGTCGACTGCCCGTCCGCCATTTCCGCCGCTGTGTATGGATACCGTTTTGTTTTCGTATTTGCTGTATAGGTCCATCGTATGCAGATAGAGTAGGGTTTTGTTTTCCGCTTTTATCTTTTGTAGAGTCTCCGGCGTATGTACAAAAGATAATTTCTCTAAGGACTTACCGCGCTTCGCCTCTTCTGCATCGCTGGATTTTAATAGCTCCTGCCGCTTTGTATCCATTACTTGCAGGTTCTTATCTACTATAGCGAGGCGAATATGGTGTGGGCTTATTTCCGCCGGAATATCCCACAGAGCATCCGCCTCCACTTCCAATATCCGCTTGGAAACAATGCGGTCAAACTTGAACTGGGGATTGTGCTTATTCAGCTTTTTGAGAAGTTCTTCGTCGGATTCGGGGTTCTTGGGGTGAAACACGCTGTTTGCGATATGCGAATACTTCCCTAGATTCGCTCTCGCTTCCTGAACATCAGGCGTTTTGGTCAAAGTGGGGCGCACGACGCGAACAATAACTTTGTATCTTTTGGCTGGCTCTTGAGGCTTTGCCTCTTCTGCAAAAGAGGGAGTTCCCGCAGAGGCTAGTAATGTCGCCAAGCCCAATCCCGTAAATAAGGTTCTCACTTGGTTTTCTCCTTCTCTCTCCGCTTTTGAACGAAAGCGGGCAATAGCCCGCAATGCATCACCTCTTCCGTCCACCACTCTCCTGAGCCATCCATCCACTTGAGGTTCAAAACGCTCATATCTTTGCTACAGTCGAGTACTAATATTGCGCCCTCCCGTTGGGCGGCAGTCAAGCCAGAGTGTATATCGTCCAGTATATCCTGAAACTCAGTCCACTTTATCGACGCAAGGCTTGTCTTTTTTATTCCTGAATCTACTAGAGTACTCTTCTCCGACGCGCTCAACGAGTGGTAGAGGCGATAGACGCTGGAGTGCCTCTCCGTTATAAATAGTTCAATGCCAGTCGTCTCTTCTAGCCAACTAATCATGACTCCCGGCAACGTGTCAATTTCCGCCAAGTCGTCCAGTGTAAAGGGTCTCTTCCCCTTTGGCGAATCCTGAATGCGCTTTAGTAGCGTTTCATAGTTGTTTGGCGTATGCACCTCATACCACCATGAGGAGCATAGTAGAATATCGTCGCCTCCGGCTCCCTCCTGCCACCAGAGTCTGCCCCACTCTCCCGATTTCGCCAGAACATCACTTAGGCGCGTCCCCTCGTCAAAAGAGTGGAGTGTCTCAATTTTTCTACTATCCATATAGGATAGGAAGGAGTCCGTAAAGATGTTTAGCCCTAATTTGCGATGTAGCTGTTCCGCCGCATCGTCCCAATTCTTAGCGGACAGAGAGATGTCTTCTTGAATTTTTCGGTTGACAGCGCGTTTACTGGCGGAAAGCAGACGCTGAGTTCGCTCAAAACGCTCTTTATACCAGAGGTCGGGGGGGTCCACTCTTTGAAGTAGCGGGTAGTGGCGGCTCGAACCGGACTTGTTCACCTCATAAAAGATGTGCAGTTGCGCGGTAACGCCCTCTCCGTGCATAAGGTAGCGCAGTCTCAAATCGTTGGGCGCGTATGGCGTAGGGGTGTAGGGTGGCAGAGAAGGGTCTTCTTTGCGAGACTGCTCGTGAGACTGTTCATTCAGAGAGTCCTTTTGTTGCTGGACGCGAAGAAGGCAGCCCTGCAAGTCGGGAGAGAGTTGGTCGTACCGAAAATGTAGCGGGCGCTTCTTGATGAGTTTCTCGCAGGAGGCGTCACTCAACCCCCATACGAGAGACCATAGGTCTCTTTCGCCTAGATGTTCTAAAACGCCTCGCGCCATTCTGTCGCCCATCTCCGCCCTTCGGTTTAGTTCGATATCCGGAAGCGAAGCGTACTCACGCGCTTTTTTGATGTTCGCCATAACGCTCCGCCAGCCTGCATCTTTCAAACCTTGCACGTACTGCCTATCCCCCGCGCTTTCATAGAGTGTGTAAGTCGCCTCGTTAGCATTCTCGCCCTCCGCTTTCCAGGATAAGTGAAACAGGTTTGAGAGTCGCGTCATCATTACGCGGAGAGGCAGAGGCTTCGTGAAGATGGCGGCGCGAAGTTCGCTCGCCCATTTGCCTTGCGTTTTTATTCTTATGTTTGTCTGAGTTGCGAGGTCTTTTACGACATCGCGTAGCATAACGCCCTTGCAGTGTAGTTCGCAGAGTGCGTTTAGACGTGTATCTCTACTGGAAGCGATAGAGTAGTTGGAGGGAGGCGTGAGCGGTATCGTTTGAGCAGGTGTATTGGTAGTAAGCGCAAAGAGGCAGAGTAGACCGAGCATCGTTAAGTAGTTCTCCTGATAGAGCGGAACCGCCCTCCGCTTCTTAGCGCGGGGGCGGTTCATTGAATCACTACGGGGTTACGGTGAATGTTCCGTAATCCGCCGATTTTACAAGGAGCGCGCCTGTAGTAGGAGAAGTCTGTTGCCACTTGGTTTTTGCGAAACTGTCCCACGATGACGGGCTTAACCCAAAGGAGTGCGTGGCGGATATCGTCATGTTGCCGCTACTAGGGGACCACTGCGCCCCGCCATCTCCGTTTATCCAGCTAAACCCGGCTGTAGCATTGGCTACCGTAATATAGATGTTACCGGGCACAAATCCCGCGCCATTCATGAATGTCCAAGTGCCCGCAGCAGTACCGTTATAATAAGGGCCATCAGTGCGTTCTATACCCAGTTTGTGTTCGGACGTGAATGTTACACTTGTGCCCGCCTTAAAGGAGCCGCCCTTCGTAGGCGCTTTTAACGAAGCGTACGCGCCACCGCTTACTAGATCAGTAATGTCTGATGCGTACGCGCCACCTATAGCGGCGAGAAGCATTCCCGCACTCAGAAGAGCTTTACGAAACATCATTGTTATCCTCACAGTTCAATAGAACTGTGCTGCATTTCATCTTGCAACACATATCCATTATATTGCAAAAAAAAGCGATGTCAACTGGTATTTAACCATTTTTGAACTATGTGTGAATGGACAGTCGCCTCCTATCATCCAGCTCAAAAAGATGGCGGAGGGCGGAAACGATGCTACGTTTCAAAATCACAGGGTTTCTCTCAATAGGTCACAATTCGCTATTTCTGGTGCTTTCCTTTTAGGAAGTTGCCCTCTTCGTCTAGGATATGGAACTGGTGTAGCCCATGTTCGCGTCCTGTGTAGAGCGTCCAGACCAGCTTCTTGTCGGGGGTAATTTCAAACACCTTGACGGCGTTGGGGTCTCCTGCGCCGTAACTGGTCACAACGATGTTGCCGTTTGCGAGGATTTGCCCTCCGCAAGCATCGCGGATGGGGTTGCCGGGCAGGTCTTTGTTACTCAGTTCCCACACTGTTTTGCCCTCTTTGTCCACTTCAATTACGACGTTGCCCTGTGTGCAGTTGATGAGCGTGTTGCCGTTCGCCTTACGAAATGCGACAAAGGGCCAGTGCGGGGTATGCACCTCCCAAACCACCGTACCGTCGGGGGTATATTCGCGCACCATACGGTCGAAAGCGTGCGGGACGAGGTAGTTTCCGTTTTTCAGTTTTCGCGCCATACGGGTCTGCATGTGGTGATTTTCGCTCTGGCATTTCAGGGGAACCTCCACGAGGATCTTCCCACTCTTGTCCATCTCCAAAATGCGCGGATGGGGACCCGATTCAGTGATCATAATACGGTTTTTGGAAAGGGGTTGCGCGGTATCTACTTCGTTCTGAGTTCCCTTATACTCGAAGTAGGTCTTGCCTTCGCGGTCTACTTCTACCACGCCGCCGCCTGGGTAGTCTGCGCTCTTGGTGATGACGAGCAGAAGATGACCGTTTGAGAGCATCCAGCCGTCGCGGGTGTTGCGCGGATACGTCCAGATAGTTTTGCCTTCACCGTTGATAATAAAGGTGTCTGCCCCTAAACCAAGTACCCCATGACGGACATTCGTCTCGGAGACTTGTCGGGCGATAGGCGGCTCAGGCAGAGAGTGTGGAAAGGCGAGGGCAAGGAAGCCCGCAAGCAGAGTGAACATAGTTTTCTCCTGTTGATGTGTTTTGTGTTAGGTACGCTATTCGCCATGAAGTCGCGATTTCCTCTTTTTAACCTTGCCGAGCCTCTCTTTTGTGAGGCATCCCGCCAACTTATCCCTCCCTATCATAAGGCTAATTGCGTGGAATCGCGTTCAGGCAGGAAAACACGGCTAAACGGAAGAACCTACGCTTCAGTCTGATAAAAAGGAGAAAGTACCCTAATGCGTTCCCTTCCCTCTCGATCTCAGGGGTTCACCCTTATTGAGTTGCTCGTCGTTATTGCAATTATAGCTATTCTTGCAGGACTCATCTTCCCTGTTTTCCTAACGGCGCGGGGCAAGGCACGCGAGTCGGTCTGCTTCTCCAATTTAAGGCAGATAGGAATGAGCATCTCGATGTACGCACAGGATAACGATGGTCTCTATCCGTATGCCATTGACCCCGCAGACCGCTACACCCCGATTATCTGGAGTCAGTTCCCTGATTTTCAGAAAGACCTCCCCAATATACAGATGGTTCACGAGGCACTACAGCCCTACGTCAAATCCAAAGAGCTTTTCCACTGCCCTGCGGATACGGGTTTTGACACGGAGGACTTTACGGGCTTGCCCCTCGATGCTATGCCGAGCAGTTATGGGAAGTTTGGGACGAGTTACTACTACCGCACCGAGATTGCACTACGCCATGCGGGAGAGATGACCTTCCAGAGTCCTGCACAGGTCAACATACTCTTTGATGGGGCAGGGAGGTGGCACGGCAGCCTGTTCCCGCTTGCTCAACGCTATAGCACGCTATTCGCGGATGGGCACGTTAAGAGCCTCACTCGCAGTCGCCTAGATGAAATTTGGGCTATGCCTCTTTAGTCTTATGGCAATACTCTAAACCCTTTTGCACCTACCCCTTCGGTTTTAGCCATTTCAGACTGAGTGGCTAAATGTATTGACAATAGAAAACCCCCTCTCCGCGTTCTGCAGAGAGGGGGTTTAATACTGAAAGCGGCCCGTATTTACGCCGTTTCAGGCTCTTCGGAACTCACAGGGTTTTTGAAGGTAGCCATATACGCTAGAGCGCAGATGACAGTGGTTATGGTGGGCAGAATGAAAACGGGAGCCCAGTTGGTGATACTTTTGCCGTCTACCTCATGAGTGAAGTAGGCTTGCACCTTCCCAGCGAAGATACTACCCAAAACGTTCCCCACACCAAGCGTGACAAATGTCAGAAGACTCTGGGCACTCGCACGAATGTCCTTCGTAGCGACGCGGTCTACATAGAGTTGCTGTACCACTAACACAAACGCATACCCGAAACCGTGTAGCCCTAGCGAGAGAACGACTAGCCAGACGGGGTCGCCTATCGCGAAGATGAGGTAGCGGAGGGGCCAGGCGAAACTTCCCAAGAGAAGACACCAGCGCATCCCTTTTGAGGGTAGCCACATCGGCAAAAGTATCGCCAATGCGCCAATCTCCGCCACTTGGCTGATAGTTTTGAAGATGGGGATGAGGCTATGCGGTATCTCCTTGCTTCCCAAGAACTGCGCGGATAGTCCGTAGAAGAACTGAAACTCGGTAGCGGCAAAAAACGAGATGAACATAAACACGCCGAAACCGGGAACCGTTTTGAAAAGGCTGAACGCCTTGCGAATAGCCAGCCCGTCTTTTTGAGGTGCTTTTGAGGGAGGCGTATTCGGCAGGAAGAAGCAGAATATTCCCATCACCACGCCAAGCAGAGCGGTAAGGCGCATCTCAGTGATGGGACCCACAATGCCTTTAGGGTCGGCATTGATTACCTGAGTGAAGGCTGCGAGGACAAACGCGGCGACAATCCAGCCAATAGTTCCCATCGTGCGGATACGGGCGAAGGTGCGCTCTCGAAGGCTCTCTTCCGTCTCAATTTTGTCAATATGGAAGAAGGCGATCGCGTTGGTAATGGCAAGGCTCGGCGCGAAGAGAAGACCCCATATCGCCATCCACATTATCAATCCGCCCGCCTCGGTCTGGGTAGACATCATAAACGCCGCGCCCGCCGCGAGAAGATGCGAGATACCTACAAACATCTGGCTCGGCATAAAACGGTCTACAATTTGACCGCCGACAAAGGGCGAGATAGCGCAGGTTGCCCACATTGCGGCGTACACATTGCCTATCTGGTCGGGCGCAATGCCGCGCGAGTTGAGCGTACCACTCAAAATGGGCATCCAAGATCCCC
>JAPLCR010000660.1:0-1936 GCA_026392135.1 Armatimonadota bacterium | reverse complement strand
TCATCAAGCCCAGTTGAAGCAACAAGCGTGTTCGCATGGAAAATGTTCTCCTCTAAAAGTTAAGTTACATCGCCCTCAAATTGAGGAATCTGCCCTCTAATTCCACATTTATACGCTTTCCTCCTGCTTTCCCATTCAATCAGGCGGGCTTTTCTACGCAACGGGCAAACGAGAGGGTAAAATAGAATGAATTATACACTACCGTTAGGAGATGGGGAATGTCTGAATACGAGGTTGTGGTGGGTATGGAGTGTCACGCCGAGCTGTTGACCGAGAGCAAGATGTTTTGCGGGTGCAGAAACGAATTTGGCGGCGAGCCGAACACGCGCTGTTGCCCTGTCTGCCTTGGGTTTCCCGGCGCGTTGCCCGTGATGAATAGGTTGGCGGTGGAACACGTCATACGCACCGCCCTCGCCCTGAACTGTCAAATTACGCCGAACGCGAAGTTCGACCGCAAGAACTACTACTATCCCGACCTGCCCAAAGGCTACCAAATAAGCGAATACGACTTTCCGATAGGAGTGAAGGGCTGGCTGGACGTGGAGGTGAATGGCGAGGCGAAGCGAATTCACATTCTGCGCGTCCATCTGGAAGAGGACACAGGAAAACTGTTCCATGTACTTGGCGACGAGAGTTATGTAGACTACAACCGAAGCGGCGTACCGCTTATGGAGATTGTCACCGACTTTCCGCCCGACATTCGCTCTTCCGACGACGCACGCGCCTATCTTGCCAAACTTCGCGCTATTCTTACCTACATTGGGGTATGCGACGGCAAAATGGAGGAGGGTTCTCTGCGCTGTGAGCCGAACGTCTCTGTGCGCGTGGTAGGCTCTGACACATTCGGAACTAAGAGCGAAATTAAGAACTTGAACTCGTTTCGCGCTGTGCAGAGGGGTATAGACTACGAGTTGGAGCGTCAGGCAGAAGTCCTTGAGAGCGGCGGCAGAGTTATTCAGGAGACTCGTGGGTGGAACGACGCAAAGCAGATAACCTTCTCTCAGCGCTCGAAGGAGGGGGCGGAGGAGTATCGCTATTTCCCAGAACCCGACCTTGTGCCTTTGGATATTACGGAAGAGTGGATTGAGACAGTTCGAGCCTCTATGCCGGAACTGCCGGACGCACGCAAGGCGCGATTTATTGAGCAGTACGGTATCTCTGCCTACGATGCAGGGCTTCTCACCGATTCCCGCGCCCTCTCAGACTATTTTGAAGCGGTTGTAAAAGAGAGCGGCGACCCCAAAGGCTCCTGTAACTGGGTAATGGGCGATCTTGCTCGCCTTCAAAACGCGAATGGGCGCGACATTACCGAGTGCCCTGTCACCCCTGGAGACCTTGCGACGATGGTGCAACGCATCAACGACGGCATGATAACCGGGAGAATCGCGAAAACGCTTATTGAGGAGATGTACGCCACGGGATCCGCCCCCGATGTGATTATCGAAGAGAAGGGGTGGAAGACGGTCAAGGATTCCGGCGCGATAATAGAGATGGTGGAGAAGGTATTCGCGGAAAACCCACAGATTGTCGCCGATATTAAAGAGCGCGGGCTAACAGCGAAGCGCGGCTTTCTCGTGGGGCAGGTAATGAAGGCTTCGCAGGGGAAAGCCGACCCAAAAGAGGTAAATCGCCTCGTTGACGAGAAATTAGGGTAGTGTTCACTAGCCCTCACCCCCGTCCCCTCTCCCAATTCTGGGCGAGGGGTGACTAGGGCGGTAGGTGATTCTTTTTGCCTTAACATAGCCGATACTCAAAGGGACAAGGGCTTAAAAGGAAGCGTAGATGACACAAAACGAGGCGATAGAACGGCTGAAAAGTCTAATTAGCAGGACAGATGACCTGAAAACAATGTGGCTAGGAAGCGAAGAGTTTCAAGTTTGGCACGGCGAGTGTTGTATTGATCTAAAGTATATCGTAACTACTCACCCTATCAAAA
>JAPLCR010000192.1 GCA_026392135.1 Armatimonadota bacterium | reverse complement strand
TGAAAACCAGAAGCCCTCACCCCCGTCCCCTCTCCCAATTCTGGGCGAGGAGTGACTAGGGCGGAAGACGACTCCGTTGGGCGATAGTCTCCCTTTCCCTAGAGGTTTTGGAAGATTTTAACTAGAGAGAGTCCCTAACCCATTTTGGAGACGCAATGACACCCCATAAACGCACGCCCTCGATGGCAAACCGTAAAGACCAAGTCTTGAGCATCGTTCTTGTTGCCGGAATAACCGTTATGCTCCTCATCTCCATGCGGGGGATACGTCTCAAGTTGGGCATGGGAGGAGCCTCCTCCGAGGTTACGGCAGGGCTTACTGCCCTCAAAGAGAAGAAGCCGGATGTCGCGAGGCAAAAGTTTGACGCGCTTCTCACCAAGTCGCCTAAAGACCCTCAAGCCTATCTCGAAATTCTGCAAGCCTGCCAGATAACCCGACAGTGGGGGATCGCGGTGGAGTACGCACAACGCGGCTTGAAGGCGTTCAATGGCGACGAAAAGGTCAGCTCAGTCCTCTATAGTAGCCTAGCAAACAGCCTCGTGGAACTCAAGGGTGCGAACTGGAAACAGGAGGCTCTTCGCGCCGCGGAGGAGGCGTATCGCCTCACCCCAGAGGATGTCAGCACCCAAAATATGTATGGCTACCTCTTAGCAGACCTGAGCGAAGACCCTGCCTCTATTGAAAAGGCGTTCCAAATCCTGCGGAAAGCAGTGTCAGTAGCGGAGGAGAGTGTTCGTGAACCAGAAGCGACCCTGTTTCTTTCAGCGGTTTTGGATAGTTACGGCTGGGCACTCTACAAAAAGGGAGACACAGGTGGCGCAATTATTACTTTGCAACGCGCTATCAACGCCATTCCACAAGAGGCGATAAACCTCGGCGCAGACGTGCAACCGGGACAGATGACCGCACAAGACATCAAAATCTACTACTATCACCTCGGCGCGGCTTTCCAAAAAGAAAAGCAGACTGAGGAGGCACGCCGTACACTACAGACCGCTCTTAAATACGACCCTGCCTATAAAGAGGCACAGCAGCTTTACGACTCCCTTCCCCCTATGCCCAAAAACTGAATGGGGAAGGCGTAACGTTTCCATCTGCCTGAGCGTCTAATTTTGCACAAGGCGAACTCGTCCGCTCAATTTCCCATGTTTGATTCTCTATATCAGGAGGCGACACTATGAAAGCAAAACTTTTCGCGGTATTTGGAGTACTTATACTTCTATTCGCGCACCCCGCCTATAGTAAGTTTGCCAATCAAAATTTGGAGGAAGTTCCCGTTGAGCGTCTTCTGAAGAACCTGCAAGACTATCTTGATAAGCACCCTAAAGAGGCTCAGGCACACTATACTTTCGGGCGAATCTGTAGCATGGCTTACGCCCGCAATGTCAAAACTATCTCCGCGAGCCTCAAGAACAGAAATAGTACGCCAAACGACTATCCTCAGCTTGGCAGAGACGACGAGTTTCCCAGGGAAGGGATGCACACCAACCCCAAAGAGAAGCCTACTCCCGCAAAACTCCAGTATCTCCGCCTTGCCATAGAGCATTACCGTGCCGCGATTATCCTCGAACCAGGGAACTTTTATGCGTGGCTGGGCTATGGATGGATGGTAGAACAGGGAGTGCAGTATGCCGACAAAATCCCCGCGCCCTTCGACAGCAAGAAGGCAAAAGTCGCGAAGCCTGTTTGGAGAAGCGAGGCACTGAACGCCTTCCGAAAAGTCTACGAAGGCTCCTCGAAAGAGGGACGCGGACTTATGAACTTCCCCGACCCTGCGGTAGAGGCGGGTGAGAGCATTCTGCGTGTTCAAAAAATCAGAACCTCCCTGCTTACTCAAGCGGAGAAGCAGGAGGTCGCCAGTATTGAGAAGAGCCTTCCTGAACTCCGCCAACGCCCCGGTGCTATCACGCCTATAATCTTCCCTCTCACCTCGAACGCCTCTTTTCAGAGGTTGACCGCTACTCCAAAGCGCGTCTCGTTCGACATGATGGGAGATGGTATTCGCCGTAAGTGGAGTTGGGTGACTCCGGACGCGGGCTTTCTGGTGTGGAACCCCAAGCGCAACGGGCGCGTGACCTCCGGCTATCAGCTCTTCGGAACGGTGACGTGGTGTATTATGTGGAAGAACGGCTATGAGCCTTTGGCGCGACTGGACAACGACAAAAACGGCTGGCTAGAGGGCAGGGAGTTGGAGGGTATCGGCGTGTGGCAAGATAAGAACGGGAACGGAGTTTGTGATACAGGAGAGGTTCTGACGCTGAAACAGTTGGGGATAGCCCGTATCGCAGTGCGGGGGCAGAGGAGGATAGGCGGGGTATTGTCGAACCCGCAGGGCATTGTGAAGCGAGACGGCTCCACCCTGCCCACCTTCGATTGGATTGCTAAAACGCCGTAAGCACTACACATCGAGTGCGAGAGTACGAGTGAGGTCAGTAGATAGCAGTGTCGTTTAGTGCTGTAGTCCCTCTCCGCCCAAGTCAGTCAGGCGGATCAGCCTACAAGGGCGGACAGGTATCGGGAGAGGAGTGTTCGCAAGGCAAGAAGAGATTGAAAAACTACCATTTACTCGCCACTTTTCTTTTTTGAATTTGTGATGTGGAATCGGAGAGCGTATTCGATATGACATCGGTTTTGTCCTTCTCTGCTTCTGGTAGATTAAATTTATGTAGAAAAATATACGTAGATTCTATTGCAATAGTAAGGCATAAGTGGTATACACTAGATATAGGCTACTATCTTTTGTTAATGTTGCTAGCTTATGAAGGAAGGCGAAAACCAATGAGCGATAAATCCCATATTGAATGGACGGACGCAACTTGGAATCCTGTGACGGGTTGCACTCAGGTGGGTCCCGGTTGCGATAACTGCTACGCCCTTCGCTTTGCAGAGCGTTTTCGGGGTGTGTCTGGACATCCTTACGAACAGGGCTTTGACCTTAAACTGTGGCGTGAACGACTAGCCCTACCTCTCAAATGGAAACAACCGCGACGCATTTTCGTAAACTCCATGTCGGATTTATTTCACAAAGACATTCCTGACGAGTTTATACACGAAGTTTTTGAGACGATGGTAAAAGCGGACTGGCACATTTTTCAAGTATTGACAAAGCGAAGTTCGCGGATGGCTTCATTAGGACAAGAGCTGCCTTGGATGCCGCATATATGGGCGGGCGTTTCTATTGAACTGGATAGGATGGTCTCCAGAGCCGACCACCTGCGACAGGTTCCCGCCCATGTGCGCTTCATTAGCGCGGAGCCTCTTCTGGGCGCGTTGCCTAGCCTAAACCTTGAAGGTATTCATTGGCTGATAACGGGCGGCGAGAGCGGCCCCAATCATCGCTATTGCGACCCTGACTGGGTTCGGGATTTACGAGACAGATGTTCTAAGGAAAATATAGCCTTCTTCCATAAGCAGTGGGGCGGGCGCACTTCAAAATCTGGAGGAAGGCTATTAGATGATAAAATCTGGAGCGATATTCCTTCTACCCCGCAACTTTTAGCACCGTCTCTCCTTGAGGTTGTATAGGAGAGGGCGTTGTTTGTTTTTATATTGACACTTACAAGGCACTATACAGGTGAACTCACTTAGACTGGAGGCAGTTGTGAAATCGAACAAGCAAGATTTTTGGGATACGCAGAAGGATTGGTCTCGGCGCAAACACATAATTTTGACCTATTATCTGCCCTCAGCAGTAGCGAAGCTACGCGCTGTTAGCCCAACAAGAGAGGTTGTCGTGCTTGACGCTTTTGCCGGACGAGGAACCTACAAAGACGGGAATCCCGCCTCTCCTGTCTTGATTGGTCAAATGATAGATAGAATGGAAGAGGAGTGGAAAGACCCTGTTCGGCTACAGGTCTTCAATATAGAGCCTGACCAAGAGACGTTTGAGGAGTTGGAGGCTTCTACGGAGAAATGGAGTAAAACGGGGCAGGTCTATAACCTAAAAGGCAAATTTCAGGAAAAACAAACCCAACTTCTCAAGCAGATTGAAGGGCTTCCAATGGTCGCCTTTCTTGACCCGTTCGCTCCTTCACACC
>JAPLCR010000207.1 GCA_026392135.1 Armatimonadota bacterium | reverse complement strand
GGTGCGATAAAGGGCTAGGTGAAGTACGTAGAAAAAGGGTAAAACACACACGATACCAAATACGCCGTCACTAAGGAACTCTGCATTTTATGAGCGACACCGCGCACCCCAAACAACCTACTCAACGGATAACACCACGCGCCCTGCTAGAACTCAAAAAGCTGGGAGAGATACAGCTGCACCCCGATGGAAGGCGCGTTGCCTTCACCGTCACAGAAGCGGACTTCGAGGATAGCGTATGGGTAACGCATATCTGGCTTACCGAGTGGAACCCGCCCGAACCTGAAGCAGAGGGAGAAACGTCAGAATCAGCCTCCCCTGCCTCTGAGGAGAGTAAGGAAGCCGAGCCTGCCGACTGGACACGCCAGTTCACCTACTCCCACGAAGGCGAAACCTCTCCGCGTTGGTCGCCCAACGGAGAGCAACTTGCCTTCCTCTCCACACGCCCCGACCTAACTGCAACAGGCGACGACGATAATACAGAAGCCCAAGTCTGGACGCTACCCATAGATGGCGGCGAGGCACGCAAACTCACCTCTGCACCAGAGGGCGTTATTGACTTTGCATGGACTCCTGACAGCGAATCTATTCTCTATCTAACCCCAGAACCGCGCCCACGTCCTGTTGAGAGTAAACGAAAAGAGGAGCGAAGCACACAACACATCGACCCAACCGTAGAGCATGAGGAGTTTTTACGGAGGCAGTTCTGGTCGATAGCAGTAGGTGGAGCGAAACCTAAATATCTCGGTGCAGTTCTGCCGGGCACAGAAGAGTTTGCACTCTCTCCAGATGGAGAGCGGCTTGCCTATATAACTAACTATACTGGCGACGCGAACGACTATCACGCAGTAGACATCTACCTCCGCGACCTGAAAACAGGAGGTGATTTCAAACTCCTGAAGCGACACGGAATCAAGTTCCAAGCACTCTGGGCACACGATGGAAAACACCTCGCATTTCGTACTCCGCTCGAACCAAAACACACCTTCTCTCAAGAGACGCTTTTTGTGTGCGAAATACCAGACGCACTGCCAGAAGGCTATAAGTGTCTCTACAACGCGGAGGCAGAGGGTATCACCGAAGCATACGCCCCAGCACAGCCAGACAACGACCTGCTAGACTACGAATGGAGTGCAGAAGAGGGGAAGATCCTCGCACTATGCGCGGTTGGTGTAGATACAGAACTCTTCACAATTACGCTAAGGGGAGAGTATCAACACATAGATGCAGAGAGGTGCAGAGATCGCTCCAGCCTCTCTGCCGCTCGTGAGGGAGGGGCTTATGCCTTCTTACACGAGAGCTCACAAAGAGTTCGCAGAGACCTACCACACTCCGCATCATGAGGTAGTAAGGTGGCAATCAGCGGACGGATTAACGATTGAGGGCGTGCTGATCACTCCGATAGAGTGCAAAAAGGGAAGCCCTGCCCCCCTAATCGTACAAGTACATGGAGGACCCAAAGGGCGTGTCACCCGCTCTCTGCGTAACTACTACATGAGTCCGCTCTGGGCGAGCGAAGGCTATGCAGTCCTACTTCCCAACTTTAGGGGTAGCGAAGGATACGGCAACTCTTTTGTTACGGCAAACTTCCGCGATATTGGCGGTGGGGATTTCGCAGACATTATGGCAGGGGTGGACTACTGCATTGCCAAGGGGGTTGCAGACGCAGAGCACCTCGGCATTATGGGCGGCTCATACGGTGGCTTTATGACAAACTGGGCGATTGGTCATACCAACAGATTCCGTGCCGCTATCTCTATGTTTGGCATCTTCAACCTTCAAACCGACTACAGTAACTCCGACTTCCCACACTGGGATAAGGACTACTTAGGTGGTTGGTACTGGGAAGACCCCGACATCTACCGTAAACTCTCACCCGGCTCCTATATTGAGCATATCAACACCCCCACCCTTATACTGCATGGCGACGACGATAACAATACCTTTATCAGCAATTCAAAGGAGATGTATCAGGCTCTCAGGCATCGGGGGGTGACGACACAGTTTGTTCACTATCCGCGTGAAGGGCATGGCGTTCGAGAGCCTAATCACAAACTGGATGAAATGCGAAGGTGTTTGGCTTGGATGGATAGGCATCTGTTGGCGCATGGCAAAGAGCCGAGTGCATATCGCCTTAACGACAGGGTAGGTTCAGCGGACGGTACCAAGGAGACCCTGTACACACTCTGGGAGATAGAGTTTACTCTCCATTTCCGTGATAGGGATGCGAACCGCCCTGCACTTTGCTTTCCGCTGACGCACGTTCGCATGGAGCCGAGTGCAGATGGCGAAACCCTCACACCTATCGGTGTTCCGCTTAAAGCGATGGGGGGAGTACTGCTTCTTGAGGGTGAGAACCTACAATTCACCATAGAACCGAACGCGAAAACGGGCGAACTTTCGTTCGGATGCGTGGCAATACTACGTCTGCCAAAAGCAGGCGGAACGTACTCTGTGCGTATTGCAGACTTTGCACCCGTCATCGTGGATATTCCGCGGTTTTCGGATGAGGAGGGCGAAGGGGTGTAGGGAGGCATACACTCTTTGCTGTGATTTCAAGGCGCAGACCGCAGAGCCTCCACAACTTTGAGCTGTGGAGTACTCTGTTCAGAGGGCGATTTATTGAGGCTTTCTCGCTCAAACTAAGAAGGCATATCAATTGTCCTCACCACCTTCCTAAAGACAAGCCTTTCTTCCGATTCGGGAGAAAGGCTTCCATAGGACAGAGTGAGAGACGGGGGCAGGCAGACCTCCT
>JAPLCR010000086.1 GCA_026392135.1 Armatimonadota bacterium | reverse complement strand
CTAGTTCTAATTTCTAATGAGTTCTTATCTTCACAACATATCATCGAAGCTGAACTACCTCAAATATTGGAACGCAGTGCTTTTGGCAGACTACGTTTGATTCCTGTATTGGTTGGTCGTTGCGAGTGGCGAGATGATGCTTGGCTACGCAGTATACTCATGTTGCCGATACAGCCATTGTCAGAAATACCATTCCGTGAATTGGATGATGTATTGGCATATCTTGCACAGAGTATCATCCCCCTTTTACCTTTACCCGTACACTCAAGTGATGCACCTAATAGCCCTGCATTCACACTACCACCCCCCATCTACCTACGCTCCATCACTGTTCAAAACGTGAGATGCTTTGGCTCTCCGCAAACGCTAGATTTCTCTGACGGGAGCGGGGGCATCTCACCGTGGACGGTGATACTTGGGAACAACGGCGTAGGCAAAACGACACTTCTACGGTGTTTGGCTTCGTTCGATAACGTTCCAAACCGCGACGCGCCTCACGATTCGAGGCTCTTCTTAACTACATCAGAAGATGCTCTCGTCTCCGCTACGGTATCTTGGGGGACGGAACTCGGCGCAAAATCGGAAAATCTGACCGTTAGAACGGAGATGAGAACTACAGGGAACGACCCTGCCAGCGTCTCGTTATCGAATCCCGCGCACGGCTTAATCTGCTACGGCTATGGAGCCTCTCGCAGTATGGCGGAGACTGCGCTCTCAGCGGACATTGCAGAAGGACACAGCGATACCCTGTTCTCAGAGGATGCGGCTCTCCAAAACGCGGAAGAGTGGCTAGTGCAACGAGACTACGCAGCATTGTCTTCCAATAACGGGCAGAGCAAAGCCTCTAGCCAGTTGGAACAGGTGAAAGCGTTGCTCATAGATGTTTTGCCCGATGTTGAGGCGATTGAGATACGCCGTCCTGACGAGAGCCGCGCCACAGCCTCAGTCGAGTTTAAAACGCCCTACGGCTGGGTCTCGATTAGGCAGGTTAGCCTCGGCTATAGTTCGCTTACCGCGTGGATGGTTGACCTTGCGCGGCGTATGTTCGAGCGCTACCCGAACAGCGAAACGCCCCTTGCGGAGCCTGCTATCGTTCTTGTAGACGAGATTGACCTGCATCTCCACCCTAGTTGGCAACGCACTCTTATGCAGTTCCTTCTGAAACGATTTCCCAGAACGCAGTTTATTGTGACCGCGCATAGCCCACTCGTCGTGCAAGCCTCCGCAAAAGCCAACATTGCGCTTCTGCGTAAAAAAGGCGACGAGGTTGAGATTGTGAACGATGTCCTCAATGTAGAGGGGTGGCGCGTAGACCAACTGCTGACCAGCGACCTTTTCGACCTGCCTAGCCCCTATAGCGCGGAGTTAGCCCCTCTGATAGACGAGCGCAAGCGGCTACTCTCCAAAAGCAGACTAACGGCGGAAGACCGTAAACGGTTGAACGAACTGAAAGCGAAGATTGGAGAACTTCCCAGTGGGCAGACTGCGGAGGAGATTGAACTGATGAACACGATTCGTCAGGCGGCGCAACTGATAAAAAAGAACGGGGGCTGATTTCGTGATAAAAATTACGAAACCGGACGCACCCGCCGTTCTTCTCGATAAAGGAGCGGCGCAACGACAAGCCGACGAGAGCGCCTACGACGCGGGAGTGCGGAATTTCGAGGCGCAAGCGACTATCTACGGACATAGAAGCGTAAAATCCGCTCTCAGAAACGCACAGCATAAGGGATACTCTCAAAATGAAGCGGAAAGCCTCAACCAACCTGGCTACTACTGGCTGGCTTACGAGTGGTCAAACCTCTTCTTCACCTGTCAAATATGCAACCAAACCTATAAGAAGAACCTCTTTCCTCTTTCCGCCCCGTCAAAACGCGCTACCTGCCACCGTGATTCGTTAGAGGAAGAGGACTGTCTTCTGGTTGACCCCGCAAAAGACGACCCCGAAGCGCATATCTCCTTTCGGCGCGAGGTCATCTTTGGCGCGAGTGTACGGGGTGAAGAGACTATTAACGTATGCGGACTTGACCGCAGCGACCTTGATGATAGGCGTGATACTCTTTTAGACCTGCTTCAAGGCAACCATGATGTGGTTATTATCGCGCAAAAGTACTCTAATGATAAGGCTCTACAACAACGAGCAAGACGAGCGCAAAGACTGCTTTACAAGGCTATGCACTCCT
>JAPLCR010000482.1:917-4371 GCA_026392135.1 Armatimonadota bacterium | reverse complement strand
GTTCGGATGGTTAGGGCGATACCGTAGATTTAGCAAGGACTACGAGTTTCTCCCCCAAAACAGTGAAGCGATGATATACCTTGCTATGACACATATCATGCTCAGAAGGCTCAAAAAATGAGTTTTTCAACACCCTCTAAGCCATTGACAGAGAGTGGGCGCGTTGCAACAGCGCGAAACTCAATGATGTTTTGAGGTACAAGACACAAAATGTCCCCCCTCAGTCGAAGCGTTTCTACTGCGCTTGCGACTGCTTGATGCATTGGGTGAGCAGTATCAACGTCTCGCAACAGAATGTTTGTGTCAACAAGAACGAGGGGCATTACCCGCGCCCTTCATAAATACTATCTCTATCTATCGCTTCGTCGGAAAGCGGATAAGGGTTACGGCGATGGCTTTCCGCCCACTCACGATGTGCTTTGCACCACTCTTCCGGTGTCGCCGTCTCATAGAACGGACGCTCGACGCTCTCTTCGTTCGCCGTTTCCTCTACAACAAACACCTGTACGCGCTGTTTCGCCAACAACGCACCGTATTGGGCTGAAATCTCCTCAAATGTTCCTTCGTATAGACGGGCTTGCGTCATTGTTCATGCCTCCTCAGATTGAACTAGATGCCTGTTTAGCACATTGAGAACCAAGAAGTGTTCCAGTAACTCTACTTGTGAAAAGAGTAAGCCCTTGATGTGGGTAGGAACCCTATGTTGTCCAAAACTATCCCATTCACCCTCCTCTTGAAAACAGAAGAGGGATTGGGGAGAGGCACTCTACTTTCCGTGACAGCGTTTGTGTTTCTGACCGCTTCCGCACCAACACGGGTCGTTGCGCCCACCCTTCCATCCGGGAGGAGCCTGCAAGTCTTTTTTTAGAGGCGTAGGAGTAACGGGCGCGAGTGATCTGACCTCTGCCCGCTCACTCTCAGTTGGAACTGCAAACTCAGGTAGCGCAATAATAGTCGGCGTGGGCGGTGGCGCATACTCCTCAACGTCTTCCGTGAACTGCATACGGAACAGGTTGCGAACAATGTCGTCCTGAATTGCCGCTTGCATCCGCATGAACTCGTCGAAAGCCTCTTTTTGGTAGATAAGAAGAGGGTCTTTCTGCTCATACCCGCGTAGATGGATACCTTCGCGTAGGTAGTCCATGTTAGCTAGATGCTCCATCCAGCGGCTATTAACGGCACGCAAGGCGAGGTTTCGCTCAATCTCCCGCAAGAAGCCTGGGTCTTGCTCATCAATCTGTTTTTCCAAACCCTCGTATCGATTAATAACAAACGTAGTAAGTTGCGCTTCAATCGCATCGGAGGACTTATTACGTAGGTCGTCTTCATTGATGTCAGGCTCTAACTGGAAGTACTCGTTCATCTCCCGATAAAGCTCTTCTATCTCCCACTCACCCCGTTGCCTGCTAGGAGGACAGTAGGCGAGAAGCGATTCTTCTACCGTCTGTCCCATATAGCTTATCACTGTGTCCCGCAAGTCTTCGCCTTCTAGGATACGGCGGCGTTCACGGTAAATCAGTTCGCGCTGGCGGTTCATGACATCGTCATAGTTCAGGACGTGTTTGCGCGACTCGAAGTAGTGTTCCTCCACCTTCTTCTGGGCACGTTCAATCATTTTGGAGAGGAGCGCACTATCCATACCGAGATGGTCTTCCCATGAACGCAGTATTGCTGCGTTCGCCCTGTCTCCAAAGAGGCGCATAAGTTCGTCCTCCATCGAGACAAAGAACCGACTCTCACCGGGGTCACCCTGCCGCCCTGCGCGTCCTCGCAACTGGTTGTCAATACGGCGGCTTTCGTGTCGCTCCGTGCCTAGAATGTAGACACCTCCTACCGCCCTCACTGCATCGCCTGCCCTCTTATGCTCTTCATCGGTGAGACCACCACTCGTTACCGCATCCAGAATAGCGGGTCTTCCAAAACGGCGATAGTCCTCGTTCTCGACATCTTCAGCCTCTGCGCCCTCTTCGTCTGCTGTTTCGGCGAGAGAACTCACAGCAGCACTGAGCGAACCAACGTCTCCTGCAGTCGTAGGTAGCTCCTGATTAATATGCTTGCCGCCGAGCAGAATGTCAACACCGCGACCTGCCATGTTTGTCGCGATGGTGATGGCTCCCTTGCGCCCTGCTTCGGCAATTATTATCGCCTCTTTTTCGTGGAACTTCGCGTTCAGAATGTTGTGAGGGATACCGTGTGTAAGAGCCTCTTCCAGCAGTTCCAAGCCGCCGTCTGCAATCTCAAATAGCGTAGCTACTGTGTTCATGTTTGCCGGTGCAAGCGGGTCTTCAGGTAGGTTCAGTGCCTTGAGAACGGGGCGGAGCTGTTGAATACTCAGTGGCGCAAAGTTCCCGCGCTTTCCTTCCTCATCGACTTGTGACCAAGGCTCCATCGGCATATTCAGTAGGGCAGTATATTCACGCTTCTTGTCGTTGGGAATAGATTTATCGCCCTCCACCTTCTGCCGAATAACTTCGATGAGCGTAAGTGTTCTAAGCATCTGCGGGCTGACTCGTTTACTGACTCGCTCACTCATCTCAATAGAGCGTGTGCCGATAAGCGTAGGCTGTTGTTTGCAGAAAACCCGTAGAATTTCCGCCGCGATAGCCCGCATCTTATGCTCTTCGCGCTTGAAAATCATGTCAGCTTTGTCTTTGCGAACGACGGGGCGGTTTGTAGGAATAGGGAGAACATCCAATGCATAGATTTTGCGGAACTCCTCCTCCTCCGTTTTCGCAGTGCCCGTCATACCAGACAGTTTGGAGTAGAGGCGGAAGTAGTTCTGGAAAGTAATCGTCGCGAGGGTTTGGCTCTCATTCTTTACCTCAACGTGCTCCTTCGCCTCAATTGCTTGATGGAGACCATCCGAATAGCGTCGCCCAAACATCATGCGCCCTGTGTTTTCGTCTACGATGATGATTTCAGGTCCTTCGCCCTTGCCTGCATCCTTCACTACATAGTCTATGTCTTTGCGGAAAACGCCGTGCGCCTTCATAGCGGCTGAGAGGTAGTGCATCAGTTCGCGGTCTTCGGTAATGTTTTTCATCCCCAGTGCGCGTTCAATAAAGGGTACGCCCGCTTCGGTGATGGTCGCTGTCTTGGCTTTTTCGTCAATGACGTAGTGGATATTTGCCTTATGCTTGTCGGCGTTGGGATTGTCCTTATCGTTTTTAGGGTCGTCGACTCCCTTGCTCATTTTAGCGACAACGTCGTCTATTCTGCGATACTGCTCGGTCGACTGCTCCACCATACCAGAGATGATAAGGGGGGTACGTGCTTCATCAATCAGGATACTGTCCACTTCGTCCACAATGGCGTAGTGCGTTTCACGCTGTACGAGGTCGTCCTTTGAGAACGCCATATTATCGCGTAGGTAGTCGAAGCCATACTCGTTATTCGTGCCATAGGTGATGTCGGTGGCGTAAGCCTCGGCGCGTGAGACGGGGCGTGCATAGGT
>JAPLCR010000482.1:0-863 GCA_026392135.1 Armatimonadota bacterium | reverse complement strand
CCCGTCTCTGGCGACTGCCCTTGGATAATGCCAACGCTCATACCAAGCAGGTGATAAATAGGAGCATTCCACACCGCATCGCGTTTGGAAAGGTAGTCGTTGGAGGTGACCAGATGTACACCTTTACCAAGAAGGGCATTGAGGAAGAGAGGGCAGGTGGCAACAAGAGTTTTGCCTTCTCCTGTTCGCATCTCAGCGATACGCCCATCGTGTAGCACCATCCCGCCAATAATCTGCACGTCATAGTGGCGTAGCCCAATGGTGCGGCGCGAGGCTTCCCGCACAAGGGCGAAGGCTTCCGGTAGTACGCTGTCAAGTATAGGATCGTATATTTTACGGTCTTCATCACGGCGCTGAGGGTCTGTGAGTGTTGCCCAAGAGGCTTCAACTGCGGCACGCTGAGTCGAATACGCGCTTTGAACGCGCTCACGAAGTGAGCGTGTCTTTTCACTGAGCTGCTCATTCGTAAGTTTTTCAATCGTCGGCTCAAACGCGTTTATCTGGGTGACGACCTTGCGATACTTTTCAATTTCGCGTGTAGAGTTATCAAAAAATCTAGCTAGAAAACCCATTGGTGAGATTACCTCGTAAGCTCCTGACTGAGAGGAGTTGGTGTATTAGGAAGTGTCCTATTTCAAGAGTACAGTATACCATACGACGATAAGCCCCCGTAGGTTTCTAGGTGTTTGCAAGGTGAAAAGCCTCACCTATCGGAATCTTTTATAGAGAATACTTACCACTTGCAGGAAAGTGCCTACCAATTCGTGAATAGGGTTGTGGTTTTCACTTGGCTAATACCTTCATAAGCGTGAAGGGAAGGCTACTTGTACACATTACGGGAAGACCCCGATGAAAGAGAGGTA
>JAPLCR010000390.1:2996-4759 GCA_026392135.1 Armatimonadota bacterium | reverse complement strand
TCGATGAACTGTGTGAAATCCTGACATGGGCGCAGTTGGGCATACACCATAAACCCGTCGGTCTCTGCAACGTAGAAGGATTTTTCGACTCGTTTCTCGCATTTGTAGAGAGAGCGTTGACCGAGCGGTTTCTACGTCCAGAACACTGCGACCTGCTAACCGTACAACGCGACGTGTCTTCTCTTATTGAGACTCTGCTTTCAAAAGCGGAAGAGGAGCCTATTCACCTTGCAAAGTGGATTTGAGGTGCTATGAGCAGGCGATATTTAAGACGCGCAGGCGCGTTCATTGGGGGAGTAGCTACCCTACTCGCTCTGCCCTCGTTCGCCGTCAAAGCGCAAGAGAAACCGATTAGTTTTCTCAATCAGGTAGAGCCAATACTCACACGAAACGGCTGTAATCAGGGGGCGTGTCACGGTTCGCAGTTTGGCAAGGGCGGATTCAAACTGTCGCTGGCGGGGTACGACCCAGATTTAGACTACGAGAGTATCGTCCGTTATGGGCGTGGAAGACGGCTCCAGCGCATTCAACCGCAAACGAGTCTCTTCCTCAAAAAGCCCACTCTCGCTGTTCCGCATCTGGGCGGCAGACTTTTCGATGCACAGTCGGAAGACTACCAGACCCTAACGCAATGGATAGCGCAGGGTGCCCCCAAGCCAAACCCCAAAGACCCCGTTGTAGTGCGCCTAATGGTCACGCCTAAGCGCCGTATCCTGCACCCCAAAGAGACCTTCCAACTCAAAGTTTTCGCCGAATATAGCGACAACACAAAACAGGACGTAACGCGCCACACTCGCGTCACCTCCCTCAATGAGACGCTGGCGGAGGCGACTCCGGAGGGTAAAGTCACAGCGAAGCAGGCGGGTGCAACCGCCGTGATGTTACGGTATGCGGGGCTGGCTACCGTCTCTCATGTCGTGATTCCCTACGTGCAACCCGTCGCCCCGCCCCCCAACTTCTCCACACAGAACCCAATAGACAGGCTAATAGCGCAACGTTGGAGGGAGTTAAGACTCGCGCCGTCGCCTCTCTGTTCGGACTCGGAGTTCTTACGCCGCGCTTCGCTAGACACTATAGGCACGCTACCAACTCCCAGCGAGATTCGTGCCTTCCTCGCCGATAAAACTCCTGATAAACGCGCCCGCCTGATTGACCGCCTCCTAGACCGCCCCGAATACGCTACCTACTGGACGCTTAAATGGAACGACCTTCTGCGTAATAGCCGTGTCACTCTCCAAGTAAAAGGGATGTGGAGCCTCTCGAACTGGACACACGCGAACTTCGCTCAGAACCGCCCCTATAACGTCTTTGTACACGACCTTCTGACAGCGCAGGGAGGAGCCTACTCGGACAGCCCCGCGAACTACTTCCGCGCCGCTACCACTCCGCAGGAGCTAACGGAGACCACCGCGCAACTCTTTTTGGGAGTGCGATTGCAGTGCGCGAAGTGCCACCAACACCCCTTTGAAAAGTGGAGCCAACGCGACTACTACCAGTTCTCTGCCTACTTTGCGCGTATCGGGTTCAGGGAGAGCGCAGGGGCGAAAGAGCCAACGCTCTATATTCTTCCGCAGGGCGAAGTGCGGCATCCAAAAACAGGAGAACGAATGTCGCCCACTCCTCTCGCGTTTGGGCGTAGCGTAAAACTCGCCGCTCTCGACCCCGATGTGAACGGAGATCGCCGCGTAGCTCTTGCCGACTGGCTGACCTCGCGGGAGAACGTCCCTTTTGCAAAGATGGTAGTCAATCGCTACTGGGGCTAC
>JAPLCR010000390.1:486-2980 GCA_026392135.1 Armatimonadota bacterium | reverse complement strand
TGGGGAGGGGTATTGTGCATCCCGTAGACGATATGCGCGTTACCAATCCATCCTCAAACCCGGAACTGCTAGATCATCTCGCGCAGGATTTCGTCGCCCATAACTACGACCTCAAGCATCTGATACGCGCTATCTGCAACTCACAGGTCTACCAGAGAAGTGCGACCCCGACACCGGATAACCGCCTAGATGAGGTGTTCTACTCCCGTTATCTACCTAAGCAGATGCCCGCGGAAGTCCTACTCGACTCTCTTTGTATGGCGACGGGCGTACCAGAGAAATTTGTAGACTTTCCGCTTGGAACTCAGGCTATCCAGCTACCCGATGCGACGACCTCTTCGCCGTTTTTAGACACTTTTGGCAGACCTCCGCGCACTACGGTGTGTGAGTGCGAACGCACGGCGGAACCTAACCTCAATCAAGCACTACAGTTGATAACGGGCGATGTGGTAAACGGTAAAATTTCGGCGATAGATGGGCGTGTGTCGCAACTGATTCGGACGCAAAAGAGCGATAAAGAGGCGATAGAGGATCTCTATTTGGTGACATTATCGCGCTTGCCGACAGCTTCGGAGTGGCGACTGACACTCGCCGCCTTCTCACATGCTAAAGACCGCCGACAGGCTATGGAAGACCTACTCTGGGCGCTCGTGAACCGCAAAGAGTTTATTACGATTCGGTAGGGGGAGGGTTCGCTATGTTTTCGATACAGAGTAAAAATGTACGTTGTTGCGATGGGCTATCTCGGCGCGATGTGTTGCGTATCGGAGGGCTAGGAACGATGGGGATGCTACTGCCGCAACTACTGGAAGGGCAAGAGCGTTTCGGCGGAGATAAGCCGCTCGGCACAGCGAAACGGTGTATCCTCCTCTTTATGACAGGAGGTCCTCCGCAGATGGACACCTTCGACCTGAAGCCAGAGGCTCCCATTGGTTTTCGGAGTGAGTTCAAGCCGATAAAGACAAACGTGCCGGGTATCGAAATTTCCGAGTATTTTCCGATGTTGGCGCGCATGGCGGATAAGTACGCCATTATCCGTAGCGTAACGCACGACAGCAACATCCATACGGTGGGGGCGCACGCCATGCTGACAGGCAACGCCTACCCAAAAGTGGCGAACGGAGAAATAAACGCCTCCCCCTCCGACTTCCCGCAGTATGGGGCAGTCTTCTCAAAACTACGCCCTGCAAAGGCGAGTGTCCCTACCTTCGTCGCTCTGCCGCAGAAGAATACGAACACTGATGGAACCATCTGGCCCGGGCAGGGCGGGGGATTCTTGGGGGCGCAGTACGACCCGCTCTATGTGACCGCCGACTACCCAAAGTACAAGAGCGACCCCAAAGCCTACGAAAACTGCGCGTTCCATGCGCCCGCCCTCTCCCTTCCTACCGGAGTGTCGTCGGAGAGGTTGAAGTCGCGCCGCGCCCTTTTGGAGGCGTTTGAGAGGCAAGTTCGGGGCGCAGAGCGTCTGGGGAGTGAGGGGCTGATGGACAGATATCGCGAGAAGGCGTTCAATCTGCTCAGCTCATCCGAGACTTTGAAGGCTTTTCAACTCGATTCGGAACCAAAAAGCGTAAAAGAGCGTTATGGTAGGCATATCTTCGGGCAGTCGTGCCTTTTGGCGCGTCGACTGATAACCGCGGGGGTTCCGCTCGTCACCGTCTTTTGGCATCCCGACGGAACGACCTCCGCGCCATCGTGGGACACCCACGACAACCACTACCAACATCTTAAAACGCACCTCATGTCGCCGTGCGACAGAGGGTTCTCCGCGCTACTGGAAGACCTCGAACAGAGGGGAATGCTCAATGACACCCTGCTAGTCTGGATGGGCGAGTTCGGGCGCACACCGCAGATAAATGGGGCTGGCGGACGCGACCACTGGGGGATGTGTCAGTCTATCGTAATGGCGGGCGCAGGAATCAAAGGCGGACAGGTCTACGGTAAGTCCGATAAGATAGGCGCATACCCCGTCGAGAATCCCGTCTCACCCGGAGATGTGGGCGCAACGATATACTCTTTAATGGGAGTTTCGCCCTCCGCTGAGATTGTAGACCAGACAGGCAGACCGCATCCTTTAGTGCGCGGGGAGGTAATTCGAGGAGTTCTATGAAACGACAGATACCGCTAATTCTAGCGTTCGCAAGCGCTCTGCTTTCGGGGCTTTTCACAGGTTGCGCCACGCCACCGCAACCTGCATCTTCCAACCCTATAACTGTAGACTCTGCGCTTGCTTCGTCAGAGGGTGCTACCAACGATAAAGGAAAAAAGACCATGCTTCCCAAAACGCCGCCCGTATTCACAGTTCCTGCCGGAAAAGAGGTCGCCACCATTGCCGGAGGGTGTTTCTGGTGTACTGAAGCTATCTTCGTCGATTTGCGAGGGGTGGACAAAGTCGTCTCCGGCTACTCTGGCGGGGCGGTGGAAAGCCCCTCTTACGAGGCGGTATGCAATGGAACGACGGAACACGCCGAAGCGATACAGATTCTTTTCG
>JAPLCR010000390.1:0-435 GCA_026392135.1 Armatimonadota bacterium | reverse complement strand
CGCAGTACCGCTCCGCCATCTTCACGCATAGCGACGAGCAGAAGCATACCGCGAAAGAGGTAATTGAAGAGGTTAATAATGAGCGTATCTGGCATAACTCCATCGTCACCGAAGTCACTCCCTACGCAAACTTCTATAAGGCGGAGGAGTATCATCAAGACTACTTCGCGCAGAACCCGACGCGGGGCTACTGCCAAGCCGTTATCGCGCCCAAAGTGCTAAAGTTCCGCGCCAAGTACCGCGACAAACTGAAGCGATAGACGACACTCCGCCGCTATCCCATACTAGCCCCGCCCTAATCCTGTTTCATGACTAGAGCTCAAGGGAACCCAGTCAAGCCCCAAATTCGCGATGAGTTACCGGAAGCTAATTGGGATAGGATGAGTAGTTCGACAATGTCACATTAGGCGAACACTCTGTTCGCCCCTATAGAAT
>JAPLCR010000481.1 GCA_026392135.1 Armatimonadota bacterium | reverse complement strand
TATCAAGGGCAAGGTCTGGGGCGTACCCTTTTAGAGTACGCCATCGCCTTCTTCAAAGAGGCGGGTATGGATATTGCCAAAATCGAAACGTTAGAACAGAACCCCATCGGGCAGAACCTCTATCCCTCTCTCGGCTTCGAAGAGGTGGCACGTCAAATCCACTACGCTATGCGCCTCAAATAACTCTCCCTTCCTTCAGCACTAAAACACGTATTTTCACGATAAGAAACCTGTAACGAATACGGTATTTGAGAAAACTACCTCCCTTTTCCCCTGTAGAATTAGCAGGTACAACAGATAATAGTGTGTGCCTAAAAACAGACGAGGCACTTTGTTGAAGGGAAGTCGCGCAATGAAACAGATTCTTAGTAGTGGTCAATCGAAATTAGTCTATGGAGTGGTATTCTGCCTTGCGATTCTTCTTACATGGAAGTTTTTGCTATGGGGATACCTAGCTACAGCACTGCTGACCATCGGAGTCTTGCGCTTAACACCGCGTGCTTCTCACCCTAGCCTAGAGGCAAAAAAGGGAGGTACAGAAGCCCAAAGTGGACTAACTGTTCCCCCGCCGCTCGTGATACTGGATACAGAGACCAATACTGTGAGGTGGTCGTGTTCCGGTGACCACGAGGGGCGGCTGATAGATCCCGTTTCGTTCCTACACAACCTTTTACAAGAGCCTTTAGGGCAGGCAGTAAGTGGACTGCTCATCGCGCTGGATATGCGAGATGCGGAGACGGAGGGGCACTCTGAGCGCGTTGTGCGCTATGCGCTACGAATGGCACAGGAGTTTGAGAAGGTGGGGCTTCCTCCGCTCAACTCAGAGCAGGTGCGTGAACTGGCTCTAGGCGCACTCTTGCACGATATAGGTAAGATGCACACTCCAGACAACATCCTCTTCAAACAGAGCCAACTCACTGATGAGGAGTGGGAGATAATGCGTCAGCACCCTAATACTGGGGCAAAGCAGCTGGAGCGTTTCCCACTACTCAAGCCCGCTATTCCCATTGTACGCTCTCACCATGAGCGATGGGATGGCATGGGGTACCCCGATAAAAAGGCAGGCGATGACATCCCGCTTCTCGCGCGTCTTTTTGCACTGGTGGATACCTTCGACGCAATGGCGAGCAATCGCCCCTATCGTAAAGCCTCCCCCTACTCCGAGATTCGTGCTGAGATAGAACGTTGCGCGGGAGCGCAGTTCGACCCTGCTCTTGTTACTGCGTTTCTCCATGTGCCAGAGCGGGAGTGGGTGCGTCTACGGCAAGAGCGATATCTTCTCGCCGCGCCCGAATTGGCTCACACCCGCGTGGCATAGAGCCGTTTTGAGAGATTTTTAAATAGAGACCAACGAGATAGCAATGTCGCCATCAAGATATAAGAAGGCTACGTTGCTATTCTGTTTCCATATAAGGGCTATTTAGCCTTTGAAAGACGAAGGTGAAGTGGATGGTTTGCAATATACTGATATGTGTACTCATCACTTTAGTACTCGTTTTTTCTTATCGTGAGGCGGCTTTACGCCATCAGTTGCTAATGGCACTGGCGCAAACTGCTCGCGAAGCCCCCATAGACGAGCGATTTCATAGCATCGTCGAAAATGCCGTAGAGGGTATCTTTCAGTCTACGCTGGATGGACGCTACCTCCATGTCAACCCAGCTCTTGCGCGTCTCTATGGTTATGAGACTCCGCAAGACCTGATGAATAACCTGCACAATATCGCCAAAGACCTCTATGTTGACCCCAACCGCCGAAACGAGTTTCAGAGCCTGCTACAAGAGCAGGACTTCGTCCGTGATTTTGAGTCGCAGGTCTATCAAAAGAACGGTAACCTGATTTGGATAGTGGAGAATGCCCGGGGGGTACGCGATTCGCAAGGCACTCTGTTGTACTATGAAGGCTCCGTGATTGATACAACCCAGCGCAAACACGCCGAAGAGCAGTTGGTCTACCAAGCCCTGCACGACAGCCTGACAGGGCTTCCCAATCGCCTTCTCTTTCAAGAGAGGTTACATCAAGCTATTTTACGCTCCACCCGTGAGCAGTTGGGGATAGCCGTCCTCTTTGTGGATTTGGATGACTTTAAACTCATCAACGACAGCATGGGGCATGAGGCGGGCGACACTCTTCTAAAAACCATATCCGAGCGTCTGCAACTCGCTATCCGAAGAGAGGACACCATAGCCCGTATTGGCGGTGACGAGTTCATTGTTCTGTTGGAAAGACTTAACAGTGTGCAAGAGGCAACTCATATTCCCGACCGCCTTGTCCTTGAGTTACAAAACCCCATTCGCCTCTATGAACGAGAAGTCTTCACCTCTGCGAGTATTGGTATTGCCT
>JAPLCR010000628.1:14478-21274 GCA_026392135.1 Armatimonadota bacterium | reverse complement strand
TATGCGTCAATGCAACCACAACATCCGGCTGATACCGCTCTTGAAGGAGAGGAACCATCTCCTGCGCGGTCTGAATAGGGTCGGCGAAGAGATAGGCGGATACCTTGCGGACGAGCATTCGTTCGGTAATCATAGGCACCGTCAGCCCAATGAAAAGAGCCTTCCAACCCGACCACGATTCGTGGATATGAAATGGAACCGTCGGTAGCTCCGCGTTCTCATCACCAAAAACGGTTGCGCCATCCTGCTCTGTCCAGTTCGGGAGAGAGGCTTTTACATCGCGGACGTTCGCACAGATTTTGACGTGGTTGGCACGGGAGAGTTTGGACTTAAAGCCAGTACGTGAGAAGTGAAACTCCCTGTTTCCTACTGCCCCAATATCGTACCGCGCCCTGTTCATCAGGTCATGAACAAGTTCACCGCCAGCACGGAAGGTGATGTTACCTGAAGCCACCGCGTCGCCCGCATCTACCAAAAGCCCTATGCCTTCCACCGAATCACGCAAATGGCGCAAGCGTTCTGTTTGCGCCTCCGTTAGGTGATTGTGGAAGTCATTAGTATGCAAAATCGTAAACACGTTCTCTCCCTCTCTACTCTCTCGCGTCCTTTCCTATTATAGCACGTCTGACTCTTCACTTCCTACGGGGGCGGGGCTTACGGTAGAGAAAGGGGATAGTGAGGGAGTAAGCAAGTTTTCCTCTACTCCCTATCTCAAACCCGTTGATAGGCGATAACATCAGTGGTATACTAATCCCACCCTGCGAATAGGTGACGGACTCCATGTCGAATGCCCAATCACAACCTACATTTGGTTTGGATCCAGAGGATGCTTTCGCCTCTGCTCCCTCTACCGATATACACGCCTCCCTACATCGTATTGTCGCCCAACTCATCCAGTATCGCCCACAAGCCGACACCGACCTCGTAACCCGTGCCTTTGAGTATGCCAAAGAGAGACATAAAGACCAGAAACGGCGTAGCGGGGAGCCGTACATTATTCACCCCGTCGCCGTTACCGAAGTACTTGCCGACCTCGAACTGGATGAGCAGACCCTTGCCGCAGGGCTTCTGCACGATGTAATTGAAGACTGCAATGTGACACCCGAAGAGCTGGCAAAGGAGTTTGGAGATGAGGTTGCCCTACTGGTAGATGGAGTGACTAAACTTCAGATAACTGGGGTGGATGAGGGCAAAACAGACGACAGTTCTGAAGACATGGAGCCGCTCAGCCCCCACGCTATTGAAAGAACTCGTAAGAAGGCAGAGATAGCCAAGAACGCCGCCAACCTTCGCAAAATTCTTGTCGCTACCGCCAAAGACCTACGTGTTATCCTCATCAAACTCGCAGACCGCCTCCACAATATGAGAACGCTCGACTCGCTCTCCGAATCGCGCCGCTTCCGAATGGCGACGGAGACGTTGCAGATTTTTGCGCCCCTCGCGCACCGTTTGGGGATATGGCAGCTCAAATGGCAGCTGGAAGACCTTGCTTTTAAGTACGCCGAACCCGAAGAGTTCGATATTGTCGCACAGCGCATTGCTCAGACCCGCTCAGAGCGTCAAGCAGAAATAGATTTTTCGCTCACCGCCCTACAAGAGCGCTTAAAAGCAGAAGGGCTAGATGCGCGAGTTCAAGGTAGACCCAAACATATCTATAGTATCTATAACAAGATGCGTCAACAGCACCTAGAGTTTACCGACCTCCTCGATCTCCTTGCCCTCCGCGTGATTGTTCATACTCGTAATGAGTGCTATCAAGTGCTAGGTATTGTCAGTGACCTCTGGTCACCAATTCCTGGGATGTTCACCGACTACATCGCCCAGAGCAAAAGCAATATGTACCAGTCGCTCCATATCAAGGTGATGGGGCCCCACCAGAAGCCGCTCGAAGTGCAGATACGTACTTGGGAGATGCACCGCACCGCCGAGTTTGGAGTCGCAGCGCACTGGCAGTACAAAGAGGGCGGTAAGGTCAGCGATGAGTTTGAGCGGCGTCTCTCTTTCCTCCGCCAGCAACTCTTCGATTGGCGGGCAGAGAACAAAGACCCCAACGACTTTATGCGGAATATCACCGAAGATATTTTTACCGCACAGGTATTTGTACGTACCCCAAAAGGCGACGTAATAGATCTGCCTCTCGGCAGTACCCCTATAGATTTTGCCTATCGTGTCCATAGTGCCGTCGGCGATCACTATGTGGGGGCAAAGATAAACGGTCGACTGGTTCCATTCCACTACCCCCTAACCAATAACGGGGATGTAATAGATATCCTGACGCGCCCCAATGCAAACCCTAGCCGCGACTGGCTCGCCGTCGTAAAATCGTCGCACGCCCGCAGTAAAATAAAAGCCTACTTCAAACGGCAAACACAGACCGAGAATATCCTACATGGACGAGAACTCCTCGAAAAAGAGCTGACAAACCAGATTGAGCGTAGCCCCAACGCGTGGGGAGAAGACCCACGCTCCTTCGTCAAGGACGACACACTAACCGCTGTCGCTCCGCTCTTCAATATGCACTCATCCAACGAGATGCTCGCCGCTATCGGTTACGGAACGATAGCCCCGCTCACCGTTCTGAACAAACTACGCCCCACACCCGCCGAACCGCCCGCCATGCGAATTAGTAGCGGGAGAGCCAACGACAACGCTGTATGCCTGTGGAGTATGTCGGAAACGAAAAACAGGTGTTTCAGGTCTACTTACAGATAGATTCGTTAGACAGAACGGGGCTTCTTGCAGATGTGACAAACATCTTTAGTGAAAGTAAAACCTTCATCACCGCGATTAAAACACAGTCACACCGCGATAAAACCGCCACCCTCGAACTCGCAATTGAGGTTAAGGATACAGAACAACTCGCCGCCCTTGTTAAGAAGATACACTCATTGCAAGACATTATAGGAGTGCTTCGCGTAAAGAACCGCCGCGACGATTCCCGCGTCAAATAGCATAGAAGCGTTGGAAACCAAATCGCTCTCGCGTTCGTCCATTTAGCAAGAGGGTACTCCCCCTCCTCTCAAATTTTTTAACGTCGCGCTCAGGAGAAAGATAGTATGGATTTATTAGAAAAAATTAGCCGGTCTTTTGGTTCGTGGTATGAAGGGCTATTCGGAGGGAGTGAAGATATTCGCCCCAAAGACATTTTGCGCCGCCTCATCAGCGTTCTAGAAGACAATCGTAAAGAGGGTATAGACAACAAAACGTATGTGCCGAACCAGTATCTGATAGATATTCACGTTACCGACTCCGAAGAGAGGGAGTATCTCCTCTCTTTTTTGGATAAGACCGAGTTGGAACAGGCAATTCGCCGCTACTGCCAACAGAATAAGTATCAGATACGAGGGGCGCTGGAAGTGGTTATTACCGACACTACAGTAAAACCAGAGGGTGAAGAGGAGGAGGAGCTTCGCAATCCTCCCAAACTGCGTATCCGCTGTAGATATACGAAAACAGAGCAACAGGCGGTATCGCCTACTGCTCCCACTCAACCTCTTGCCCCAAATGAAGAGGCATCACCTTTTGAAGAGCATCGCACGGTTGTCAACCTTCGCGCCGCGTTAGAGGTCGCAGAGAACAGTACCATTCCAGGTCGCGTCTACGGAAACCTGATGGTGCATCCTCTAAACGCCTCCCCCTACCCATTTCCTATCTATCAGGCGGGAGTTAGTATCGGACGCTCTACAAAAGCGGGGAATGACCTTCTCTTGGAAGGAGATGGGCAGATATCCAAGCGTCATGCCCGCCTCGAACGCGATACAGATGGAAGTTTCATCGTATACGATTTAGGTAGCACCAATGGAACCCGTGTAAACGGCACTCTGGTAGACAATCGTATTCTGCAATCGGGTGACGAAATTATGATTGGCAAAACCCGAATCGTTTACGAGCAGGGGGCATCCAACTCGAAGCAGGCGGAGTTGCCTGAAGAGGATCAAGAAAGCCCGCGTAAAGGTGGAGTTTTTGGAGGAGCCGCCGCGCCTTTTATGAACGAAGGAAGCTCTTCTCCCGCTGTTCGACAGCTACACCCGCGAACAGCCCGACTAATCAAGTTAAACGAGCAAGGTGAGTCAGAAGAGCACTTCGCCCTTGCATCAGAGACTCTACTGGGACGCGGAATTACGAACGATATCGTTCTACCAGACCGCTCTGTCTCCACGCGCCACGCCTGTATTATTAGCGATGGCGCGGCATACACCGTCGAAGCCCTCGCCGATGCGAATACGACGCTAAACGGTATTGCCCTCGAACTGCGCCAACCCATTCGCCTGACCGATGGCGATACTATTGAAGTGGGTAACGTCACTCTCCGTTTTGAGAGTAAGGTATCAGACTAAGGACTGCCCTCATGCTTAAAGGTAAAAGAGTCACCCTACGCGCCATTGAGCGCGGAGATCTACCTCTGTTATGTCAGTTTAACAACGATGTGGAGATTGAGTTGGCAGGAGGGGGTGACCCACCCTATCCTCAGTCTTTAGCGCGTATGGAGGCAGATTACGAATCTAAAGTGAGCAAGGGGGGGCGAGATGATCCGTGGTTCGCTATTGTAGTTGAGGAGCAATTAATCGGGCAGTGTGCGCTTCATAATTTTGACGATTTTGGCGGCTCTTGCGAACTAGGTATCGGTATTGGCGACAAGACCTACTGGGGCAAGGGTTACGGAAAGGAAGCCGTTCAAATCCTGCTACACTGGGCATTTCGCTATCGGAATATGCGCCGTGTATGGCTTACCACAACCGGAGACAATGCCCGCGCTATCCGCTGTTACCTCGCTTGCGGCTTTCAAGAAGAGGGGCGGCAAAGAAAACACGTCTGGAGCGGAAACGCGGCGGACTATGTGGACTTTGTCTATATGGGGATTATGAAAGAGGAGTGGCTGAAAGAGTTAGAGAAGGAGACCCCTGAGTAGGTAGGATTAATCTCCTACTCTACGTCGGAGCGAAATACGAGCAAAACAGGCAAAAATAAATTTCTGTAACAACTCAGAACCTCATTTGTCTCAGGACGTATAGAACATTACACGACCTGCTTAAAGCGTACACCCCAAAGAGAAGCAGGTACGTCTAGGAAAAGAGGCGATTGAGAAATGCCCGAAAAATACAAACCGGAGATTTCATCGTCATCGCAGGCTAGTCTTCCCTCTTTCTTGATGGAAGACGATACCGTAGACAACCCCCTGTGGGATCTTTTGAGCGTCTACGCAGATGGCGAAGCAACCGAAGCAGAGCAGGAGGAGATAGATAGACTACTACTCTCTGATCCCACGCTTGCCCGTGAACTGAACCTTTTGCAGGCTACGCACCAAATACTCGCGAACATCACGGAGATTGCACCTCCCTCCTCGCTCCAACAGAGTATTCTAATTGCGACCTCCCAACGCCCCACGTTTCGCAAATACCTTCTGCGCCAACTTACGACGCTCCGCCAACAGGCACTGCCCATTTGGGGACGCTATGCCCTTCCTGTCGGCTCTGTCGCACTGATCGCAGGCTTGACCTACGGGGCGTTCACCTCACACTCTAACCACCAAGAGGGTAGAGTAGATGTCGCAGATGTACGCTCGCAAACCCCTCTTCCTACGACTCCCGTGGCGGAGCCTATTGCGCCTAAAACAGAGCCTCTCTTCCCGCAAGGCACACAATTCACCTCTTCTGGAACGACACAAACGCCTAAGCAACAGCGTGGCAGGGTGACGAATGTATACGGAAAAGAGGGCGGTTTCAAAGGGAGTAGCGGAGGTTCTCGTCTGGAATTTGCGGCTACTCCTCAGAGTACAAGGAGCGAGAGGCACTTCCTGAATAAAGCAACACTAGGTGGTACTGTCAAGCTTGCGTCTTTGGCAACTACCCCGCTACAAGAGGGGGGCAACGGTAGGACGGAGATGACCCCGCTTCCTCTGCCAAACTTTGAATTCACGCCTAAGCCTATGATGGATAAGGTGAACCAGAAGCCCAAAGACCCAGTAATGATGATGGCAACCTACACTTTTACGGACGACGCACCACACAGTACCTCCTCAGAGGCTCCTGCGACTACACCCAAAGCCACGGATGTAGAGATGACACCAGAGCAACGCCGCAAAAGTCGTATCGAACAGGCTCGCCTTCTCTTGAAAGACGCGAACAGCCGTGCAACGCGCTCTGCCGTAGACGTGAGCTACCACGGTAATAGTGATGAGGACTCTACTAAAGTCGTTGACAATCTCAAGAAAATCCAGTCCTCCGCATTTGTACTTCGACGTTTCTAGCCCCGTAGAGGGTAAAATTAAGATGGTATTATAGAAGTCAGGTCGGCAATTATGAGACAAGGAAAACCGACAAAAGCATATCGCCGCTGGACGAACTCCTCGCGAAAGCCGTTGCAAACAGAGCAACAACGGCTGTACGCGCCTCTTGCCATCGCTCTGGTGAGCCTTCTCATTGTAAGCCCTGCCGTTGCCCAAAACATTACGCCGCGCATCTCCGAAATCACCACCAGTAACAACTCTGTACTGATGACCGCCACCGAGAAAGGCACCGCATTTGCCGAACTCCTCATCAGTAAGGGAAGTAATGCATCCTATGTTCTGACAAAATCCAATATCCTTGTAGACACCTTGAATGTGTTTGCAGGGGGGCGCTTGCTTCGTCTCAATCAAGACTACTGGTTCGATACCGCATCTAGTGCCATCTACCTACAGGTGAAACTCTCTCGCTATGAGACGATCAGTGTAGACTACCGCTACCTTGAGAAAGCACCTGCCAACGCCGCGCCGAGTTTCTTGCCCAACCTACGCCTCAACTTGAACAGCACAACG
>JAPLCR010000628.1:0-14425 GCA_026392135.1 Armatimonadota bacterium | reverse complement strand
GCACAACGCAGATGGGGTTGACTTTTGGTTCTGTTGCGAACAACGGTACAGGGTTAAACATCTCTACTTACGGTCTCTCGCTAAACAGTATGTTCGGAGCGCAAAACAGCTCCAGCTACAAAAGCCTAATGTTCTTCTCGAACACCAGCGATAGCGACAACATGGTTCTCAGGCTGAACCCCAACGAAAAGGCGGAGAATAAAGAGGAGAAGGGCGCAGGGCAACTTATTCTTCAAGGGGCAAACTACAAGACGGGCAACGTCTCTGTAAGAGGTGGCTATCAAGACGTAGGAACCAACTTCAACGGCTTTAAGACGCTACGCGCCAACTACGCCAACGATACAGAGATGCTCAAGGAGATTACACAACTCGAAAGTGAGCGCGGTATTCGTCGGACGAATTTTGGAATTGGAGTCTCCACGGGCGGCAAGAAGCGACCTGATCAGGGACTTCAGCTCGACATGAATCAGATACAGGACGGTAGCGGCTCTATTAACCGCCAGAGCATGGGGTTCACTGCCCAAAACTTCCTAGTCTCCTACAACACCCGCTCTGTCAGCAACGATTTTCAGAAATTTGCAGGGCTACGCGATTCCGACAAAGCCCAACTGACCGCAGAGAAGGGGATGAAGACCTCTTCATTAGGGTTTGGTTATAACTTCGGGCTGGGCGGAAAATCCCATAAAATGGGCGGGCTAGACTTCACTGACTGGAGTGCAGGCGACGATAAAGGCGGTATTCGCCGTATGGCGACGAGCCTGACTGCGGGTAGCTTGGGGCTTTCTTACACCAACAGGGCTTCTGATACCTCCTTCTCACGCATGAAAGACCTCGCCCTCGCCGACAAAAATGCCCTTCTCCTTGATATCTATCACCAGTTCGATAGCGCGTATAAAGCGGAACTTCTGACGGATGTAGACAGAGCGCAACTTGTCAATGAAGTAGGAATCTCACGGAACGCACTGAACGCGGCAGTTGGCTTGGGAAAAGGCGCAGGCTTGCAACTCTCCCAGCTCTCCTTAGGAGACGGATCTCTGAAATCCCCGGGTAAGGGATTAGAGCGCGATAACATTGCGCTGAATACCAAAAAAATAGGGGTCTCCTACACACGACAGAGCGTCGGATCCAGCTTCTCCAAGATTGCTAGCCTTACAGATATGGAGCGCGGTTTCCTTGCTCTCGATATGCTACGCGGCTTTAACACTAATGGTACGCTAGGTATGGTCACACCCATCGACAAGGCGCAGATGAGTAAGTCCGCAGGGTTAAATCGTAACGTTTTGCGCTTAGATGCCACTCCCGGCAAAGAGAGCCAACTCTCCCTCTCACAGATTGGCGTGACCGATAACCCATCCAGCACAGGTACCGCCGCAACTACCGCCGGCTTGAGCCGTACAAAAGCAGATTTTCAGGCGCGAAACTTCAAGTTCTCTCTGCTCAAGCGCAAAACAGACTCGGCGTTTCATCGTCTTGCAGACCTCACCGACATCGAAAAGACCTTCCTTGCACTAGATGTGCGTCGCCTCTACGACCCCGCCGCCACGCCTGAGCAGGTTACACCTAAAGAGCGTGAGCAAGTAGCACGCGAAGTGGGGATAGACCGCAACGCTATGCAAGCCAGTGCACAGCTTGGTAAAGGGGGCAAGGGCGGCACACTCACCCTCAACCAATTTAGCATTGCTAGTCAAATGACTCCTACCCCCTCTTCAGCCACTACTGCAAATCTACACCGAGAGGTCTGGAACTATAACGACAAAAAGGTCAAGCTCTCTCTGCTCAGTCAATCTATAGATGCCAACTTCCTGCGCCTACCCGAACTCTCCGACCTAGAGAGACTGAATTTGGGTAACGAGCGCGGGTTACGGCGACAACAGCTTCTACTGACATGGCTTGCGAATAAGACGACTCAAATCGGCTTCCAAAGCCTCTCTATCGGCAGTACCGCCGATGCACTTTTGAACTCTCTTAGCGGAGCGCAAGGAACACAGTCCTCCTCCTCACTAATGTCGCTCAACCGCAAAAAACTAACAGTAGATACAAAAGGCATGAACCTCGCAGTGGGCGTATCTGACACCAGCAAGAGCTTCTCTCGTGGTGCTGACCTTGCCATACCAGACCCAGAAAAACCCGCAATCGAAATGGAGCGCGGTTTTAAAAAGTACGAATACGGCTTAAAGCTCTCGCCGTTCAAAACTTTGAATATAGATACCAGCGAGTTGTGGACAACCAACCCTGAAGATGCTCTGGGGCGCACCACTTACCGCCACAATCTTGAGTTCTCACCTAACAAGAGGCTCGCGGTTCTCTTTAAGGCGAATGGCGATGTCGCAACAGCTGGCGGCAGTCGCAACGGGATGGAAACAAGCTTCTTCAGTCTGAATCAGATACTGAATAAGAGATACACGTTCAGCTGGACAAAAGACCAGAACGCGACCCTCTCAAACGATGTTGCCACACAGGGAGCGCGAACCGACCTTTTCACCCTTGCCACTCCTGATGCGGCGAAAAACCCTCTAAAACTGCAACGCAAAAGAGTAGAGTTTTTTGACGGCAAATATGAGAACTCCTCTATCGTCAACGCGAAGTTCAAACCCGCAAAGAACTTCAGCTTTGGGCTTTCGCTAGAGAACATTGAGCGAGGCGAACAGGGGAGCGAACTAGCCGATGGAGTTGACTTCGAGTGGCAAGCCACCAAGAAGTTCGCGATTATCGCGGGCATCTCTCATCGCGACGCGCAGAACCCAGACCTCAAGGATGACCACGGGCAGGGCGATGTAAAGGTGTACACACTTGGAATGAAGGGCGAACCCATTAAGGATGTAACCCTTTCTGCAAGCTTCAACGAGGTGCATCAGGTTACTACAAATGTCAAAGATGTAGCAGACATATCGCTGTCCAATGCGAAGCCTATCAAGTTTGGACCCCTTCAAGATTTTGTAATTACTGCCCGATACGCCGCGCTCAACGATCAGCGCAAGATGATGAATGAGACCATGACGGGCAAAGCTAGTTGGAAGCTCTGGAAGAACGAGTTCATGCTCGACTACGGCGGTAACATCGACAAAACCGGTGAGACCATCGCACGCACCTACTTCTTCTCTACCGACCCAAACCCAAACCGCTCGTTCAAAGGGAGTTTCTACTACAAAGTACGCACTATGCTGGATGGTCAAGAGAAAATGATACGACGCTTTAGTGCGGCGGCACGGCTCTCCAAGAACACCTCATTCAACTACCTCTTTGGAACTCTGCAAGAGGACGAGAGGCTGAATGTTCTACCTATTTTGACCACCGACATCGCTCTTAAGCACAGTATACATAAGGACTTAGTGTTCGACCTCTTCTATCGCCTAAGCGACAACGCCGCTACCAAAATCATGACACGCTCACTCGGAGTCGGATTTGAGGGGCAGCTCAATAAAGCAAATAAACTAGCACTGACCTTTAGCGCAGAAGGCAACCGATGGCCCGACCGATTCGATAACTCCAATCACTTCCGCCTCTCGCTAGAACATAGCCTCAGCGCGAACCGCTTCTTTAGCCTCGCTGCAGACATTCGTTCGCACGATGCCGCAAATGTTCCCGATGAAGTAATGGCAACCGCCGACCTCCGTATCCGCTTCTGAAAATGCTTCCTAATAAGGCTCCCTCCCACTTTTTTTGTCTCCACAAAGGAAAAGCCGAAACCTTTTATAGATAAGGAACTCTTAATATCCAAAAGAGGGCAGTGTATTGCTACGTCCTCACACTATGCTCTGAAGGGAAAGAAAATAATTTGCGCTCTATAGTACGGTATGTCGCTGTTTTGCGTTGCGTCCTAGTCATTGTAATCGTGGGGGCCGTATGCACACTACCCCAAATAGCTTTCGCGAAGCCAGATTTTGTGGCTGTTTTTGCAAAGGCATATCCTTTGAAGGGCGGTGGTAAAATATCCACCGCCGGATGCGCTCTGTGTCATGCCGGTGGACCACCAAAACTCAACCCCTACGGAAAAGACATCCAAACTGCACTCAACACCGCACACAAACGAACTCTTGATGGAGATATCTTGAAGGCGGTAGAGAGTAAGGATTCAGACGGTGACGGTGCGCCGAATGAGGGCGAGATTAAGTCGGACACCCTCCCCGGTGTTGCCGACAGCAAGCCCGCAGGAACTCCTGCCTCTACTGCCGCGCCCAAGACAGCCGAAGCTGCGCCGAACCCTTTCGCACTGGAATCGTTCGTGAAGCCCAAGCATGGGAACCACCCGGTACTGGTTCACTTTCCCATTGCTCTGTTCCTCATCGGCTTTCTGTTTGATGTAATTGGAATTAAGAAACGACAACCGGTACTGCTGACCGCAGGTTACTATAACCTCCTTGTCGCTGCGATAAGCTCACTTCCTACCATAGCAACGGGGCTATTGGCGTGGCAGTGGCAGTTTGGCGGGGCACCATTAGAGAGCTTCTTGCTCTATCACCTGATATGTGGCATTGTCACATCGCTCCTCCTGTTTACGTTGTTAGGTATGAGGCGCAAAGCCCAAGCGAATCCAGAGAGTGGACTTAGCGCAGGCTACTGGGTGTTGGCGGCTCTCACCCTATGAAAACCAGAAGCCCTCACCCCCGTCCCCTCTCCCAATTCTGGGCGAGGAGTGACTAGGGCGGAAGACGACTCCGTTGGGCGATAGTCTCCCTTTCCCTAGAGGTTTTGGAAGATTTTAACTAGAGAGAGTCCCTTAGAAACACGAGATTTTGCCTGTTATTCCCGAATACCACGCTGAAAAAGGGTACAATACTTATCTAATCACGATTTTCCAAGACTCCACACGAAAATGAGGTGCTGGATGCCAGTGCAATAAATTTCGGAGGGCAGGATTTTGCGAGAGAGAAAGTGAATTTTTGCGTATGAACCGACGTGATTTTCTGAGAGATGGCTCCCTTATTGGGCTAACAGGTGCTTTAGGAGCAGGCTTGGTGGAGAGCCTCCGCGCCGAGCCTCTTGCTCCGCAAGTGACCGATGCAAAAAACACCAAAAAAGAGCCGCCCCCCGCTCCTGTTGCTACTGCAGTAATCGGCTTGGGGACTCAAGGGCGTGAAGCCGTCTCAGCACTAGCAAGGCAGAATAGTGCCCCGCGCTATATCTGCGACACGTATGACGGCAAGATATTCGTCAAGAAGTCGCAAACACTAGCCCCCGCCGCCGCTTTTGTGAAAGACTATCGCGCCATTCTGGACGACAAAAGCATACAGGCGGTGGTAGTAGCCACTCCAACGCACCTTCATAAGCAGATTGTACTGGACGCGCTACAAGCAGGCAAACACGTCTACTGTGAAGCCCCTCTCTCAAACACGATGGAAGAGGCAAGAGTGATTGCGATGGCAGGTATCAATGCGAAAACTATCCTCATGCCGGGCTTGCATTGGCGCTCCAACGGGCAACATAAGCATATTCACAAATTCGTGAAGACAGGAGTGCTTGGTCGCGCCATCTCAGGTCGCTCCAACTGGAACAAACGTAGCTCATGGCGTGCCAACTGGCCCACTCCTGAACGTGAAGCGGAGCTTAACTGGCGGCTCAACCCCAATGTTTCACTGGGCTTGGCAGGCGAAGTGGGGATGCACGAAATTGATGTCGCAAGTTGGTATCTGAACGGTATGCCCATCTCGGTAACAGGGTGGGGCGGCATTTTAGAATACGCCGATGGGCGTACGATTGCCGACACCGTTCAAGTGATTGCAGAGTACCCAAACTCCGTACGCTATACCTTTGAGGCGAGCCTCTCCTCTACCTATGAAGGCTCTTACGAAATGCTGATTGGAACGATGGCTACAGTACTGGTGCGTGACCAACGTGGTTGGATGTTTAAAGAGGTAGACTCACCACTACTAGGCTGGGAAGTTTTCGCACGGAAAGACGACTACTCGATAGGTAGCATTGCAAATGGTACAGGGGATAAAGTCGGGACGGGGATTGCACTCGTTGCGGATGCAACGAAGCAGATTGCACTCGGTAAAGACCCGGGGAAAATAGGAACCGATGTATCCAAGACCGCACTCTACCAGTCCATCGAGGTGTTCTTAGAGGGGATACGCAAAGATAAAAAGCCTCCTGTGACCCCTCTTGACGGTTACAGAGCGACAGTTATCGCTATAAAATCGAATGAGGCTGTTGTGAATGGAAGCAAGATCACCTTCCAAAAAGAGTGGTTTGAACTAGTGGTTTGAACTGAAGTAACACCGGCGTTTTGACTCGTCAAGGACGACAAAACGCACTCTTCCAAAGGAGATTGCAATTATGAGCGAGCAGAATGAGAGCAACAGCGTTTCGCGCCGCGATGTCATCAAAGTAGCGACTGCTGGAGTAGCCGCAACCACACTGGCTTACCTGCCTTCAACCGCCGAAGGTATGCGCCGCATCTTGGGAGCCAACTCCCGCATACACACTGGGCACGTCGGGTTGGGAGTACAGGGTAGCACCCATACGCGCCTCCTACACGAACGTAAACAAGAGACTAATACCGAGATTATTGGGCTTTGCGACCTCTATGGACGCAACCTTAAAGACAATAAGGACAAGTACGGTACCTCTGTGAAGGACGGACAGTCGACGGGTAGCTACCTCAAGATGTTGGAGAACAAAGACATCGATGCAGTGTGGGTAGCCACCTCCGATAACTGGCACTCCGATGTCTCTATCGCCGCTCTTAAAGCGGGAAAACACGTCTACTGCGAAAAGCCGATGTGTAAAACGATTGAAGAGGCATTTGCGGTCTACGACACAGTGAAGGCTACAGGCAAGAAATTTCAGGTAGGTTCACAGGGCTGTTCTGACATGAAGTGGCACGTTGCACGCAAGGTTGTAGCGTCTGGAACTATCGGTCATGTCGTGGTGGGACAAGGCTCCTACATGAGAAATGGGCGCGTTGGAGAGTGGAACAACTATGGTCGCTTTGACCGAGATGCAGGACCCACCGCTTCAGGCGATGCCCATGTGGACTGGGAGACCTTCCGTAAAGGCAAGGGACCCAAAGATTTCGACCCAGATCGCTTCTTTAGATGGCGTAAATACTGGGCATACGGCTCTGGGCTTGTAGGAGATCTACTTCCTCACCGCCTCCACCCGCTCTTTATCGCCATGAACCTGCCCACAGATGGACTGAAAGGCTTCCCCGTTCGCGTAGGAAGTTTCGGCGGTCTCTATGTACAAAAAACGAACCCCGTAACAGGCAAGCCTGACCGCGATGTTCCAGACTTCATCAACATGATGATAGACTACGAGGACTGTTCGCTAATGGCAATGTCCTCTTGTATCAATGAGCAGGGCTGGCCCGACATGATCCGCGGTAACAAAGCCTCTGTCTACTTTGGCGGCGGCGGCGTAGAAGTCAAAGCAGAGCGTGCATGGGCAGACGAGGTAGAAGGCTCTGTTGAACCCGTTCCCGGCATGGGAGAGCGCATCGAGACGCACCATGATAACTTCCTCGAAGCTATTCGTGAGAACAAAGTCCCGAATGCGAACATCGATATTGCGGTTCGCGTTATGGTCGGTATCGCCCTCGGTGAGATGGCGTATCGCCAGAACAAAACCTTTACTTTTGATGCCAAAACACGCACCTACAAAGGCGCGTAGGTAACTACAGTACTCAATGAGGAGACCCCTTGCTCTTTTGCAGGGGGTCTCCTTTGTCAAAGGAACTCCCTATTTTGAAACGCCTCAGTCCTATACTCACTCTCCTACTCACTATCGCGAGCACGTGCCAAACGGCATTTGCCCAACTGCCTCTTGCTAAGAGGCAGTCCAATAACAGTGAGTACAACCTCTATCGCTGGAAGCCATACCGTAAACAGGTGGTAAAACCCGCCGAAGTTCTGGGGTATGAGATAGGTGAACGAAATTCAAACTTTCGGGAACAGGAGCGCGTCCTACTTGCAGTTGCAGAGAGTGCAAAAGACAGAGTTCACGTTATCGAGTATGGGAAATCGGTAGAGGGGAGACCTCTTCGCCTCGTTATTGTGACCGCCCCAGAGAATCTGGCGAAACTAGAAAAAATTCAGGCGAATAACCTTCTCCTTGCCGACCCGCGAAAAATTACCTCACCTGCGGAAGCGGAAAGGCTACTAGCCGCTACCCCCGCCATAACGTGGATAAACCACTGCATCCACGGCGACGAGACCGCCTCCTTCGAGGCGTTTATGGGTACGCTCTACACTCTCGCCGCCTCTGACGCACCCGAAGTCAAAGACACTCTGAAAAACTCTGTCGTCATTCTCAACCCCGCCTTTAATCCGGATGGACACGAACGCTTCGCCGTCTACTACAACTCCATAGCCCTCGGAAGCCCTGAAAGAGATGCCTTTGAACAAGGACAGCCATGGGCAGTAAGTGGGCGTTTTAATCACTACCGATTCGATATGAACCGCGACAAGATGGTACAGTCACAGGCAGAGGTGCAGCAGGAGATTGCTGCCTACCTCAAGTGGTATCCCCACGTCTATGTAGATGAGCATGGGCAACCCGAAACCTACTTCTTTCCACCCAACCCAGAGGCAATTCATACAGGAGTAGATGTAGGGCGCTTAAACAAGTGGACAGGCATTTTTGGACGCGCCAATGCTGCAACTTTCGATAAGTTCGGTTGGCAACACGTCACAAAAGAGGATTTCGATTTCTTCTATCCCGGCTATCTGGATACATGGGCGACGTTTGCCGGGGCGATTGGGATGACCTACGAGACGGATGGAGGGCGTACCCTCGCACGGCGGAGGCGAGACGATACCGTCTCTACACTTTGGGATGCAACGGTACACCATATTGAAACCGCCCTTGCGACCGTTCTGACCGCAGGGAAGCGGCGGCAAGAGTTGGTAAGGGACTTTTGGCAGTACCGAAAGTCGGCTATGAACCCGCAACTTATGAGGACAGTAGTTTTTCCACCGCAAGATAGGGTGCGATTGGCGGAGGTGGTACGTGTACTTCAACGCTCAGGCGTAGAGGTTCAGGTTGCAGGGAAGCCCTTCGAGAGCCAGAACGCGCACGACTATGCCACTCTGAATGCACTCGGCATGAAGCGAAGCTTTCCAGCGGGGTCGCTCACTATTGACCTCGCGCAACCGCAAGGGCATCTTGCGAAGGCATTTCTAGAACCAGACCCCAAATTTTCACCCGCCTTTCTGAAAGATCAGCAGGAGCGCCGTACTCGTAACGAAAAACGCAACACTAACGAGGCGCATGAAGGGTATACCTTTTACGATATTACCGCATGGGCACTGCCCTACTCGTTTGGAATGGAGGCGTACTGGCTGGAGGATGCCCCGAAGTCAGACGGCAAGTTGTTGCAAGGGAAAGAGAGCGAGGAGCAACTTACCGCAGGTGTAAAAGGGGGAGTAGTAGGAGAAAAAACAGGTGTCGCCTATCTCATTCCTTACGATTCGGATGCAACAGCATGGTTTGCGATTCGCCTCACCCAGATGGGCTATCGCCTTGAAGTAGCAAACAAGCCCTTTCAAGCCGACGGCAAAGCGTGGGTGAGAGGCACCTTTATTGTGCGCGTCAACCGTAACCCAAACGACCTACGCGAAAAGTTGGATGCACTAGGACGTGTATTAGGAGTCTCTGTCTTCGCAATCCACTCCTCCTACGCGGAGGATACCGGCATAGGCTCGGATAGCGTCTCTATAGTGAACGCGCCCTCCATTGCAGTAGTCGTGGGGGATAACGTCTCTCAGACGAGCTATGGAGCGGTCTGGTATCTCTTAGAGAAGCAGGCGGGAGCCAAGTTTACACCCATCCGAATAGACCGTTTGGCAGGCTTGGAGCTGGCACGTTTCAACGTGCTTATATTCCCCGATGGGGGAGGCTATGGCGGAGTACTAGGCAAAGCGGGGACAGACAAGCTGCGTGACTGGGTTCAGAAGGGCGGGGTATTGATTGGTTTGGAAGGGGGGGCGCAGTGGCTTACCGAAAAAGATGTCAATTTCTCAGAGGTGAAGGCAGTGGGAGAGGAGGGCGGTAAAAAGCCTTTGGAAATTCCCGGTGCTTTCTTTAAAGCCAAGATAGACACCTCTCACTTTCTGGAGTGTTGACGAAAGTGAGCGCTTTTCGTAACCGAAACAGTATACATTTGTTTACTTATTAGCGGCTCCCAATCTCATATACAACCCAACAGGGTGATTTCAACTATTTTGTCTACATCTTTGAACCCAATACTGGGGTTATCTTAAAGAGGAGATTGCTGTTCCTGTAATGGGCGGGACGTTCTGGAAGCCTACAAAAAAAGGAAGTAATGTGGTACGTTTTGGAAAGGACAAGATGCGGATTTCAGGCTTTGTATGGGATGGAAATACGGAGGAGCTACTTGCAGAAACTGCCTATATTGTTTCAGAGCCTATCGGCAGAGGCAACGCTATCCTCTTTTTGAACGACCCGACATTCCGAGTACTCTGGGTTGGGTTGCACCGTATGTTCTGGAACGCCATACTACTCGGTTCTGGGGCGCGAGGGGCTTCAGAGGCAAACTAACTGCCCCCGACTTTGTGCCATAATGAGGTTATGAACGCAATCAACTACCCCAATCAGTACGAGGTTCAGCCTCTCACCCATCCTATCAGCGGAACTTTCAACGTGCCCGGCTCCAAAAGCCTCACTAATCGCGCCCTCATTCTCGCCGCACTTGCGGAGGGAACCTCCACGCTCACTGGCGCACTAGCCTCCGACGATACCGCTGTAATGATAGACTCCCTCCGTCGTCTCGGTTTCGAGGTGCAGGTGAACGAACACGCAGAGACCATCACAGTAGTAGGGCAGGGCGGCGAGATACCTGTAGATTCAGCGGAGCTATTCGTCGGGAACTCAGGTACCTCTATCCGATTCCTGACCGCACTTGTCGCATTGGGTAGAGGTAAGTTCGTCCTCGACGGCGTACCGCGGATGAGAGAGCGTCCGCAAGGTGACCTGTTAGACGCGCTAAACGACCTGAAAGTGGCGGCTTACGCGCAGTTCGGAGGCGGTTGTCCTCCCCTCACCGTAGAGGCAACGGGAGAGATACCGGGCGGTACTGCACACCTCAACGCCTCCGCAAGCAGTCAGTTCCTATCCGCCCTGCTAATGGTTGCGCCCTATGCCAAAAAGGAGGTCACTCTAGAGGTTAGAGGAGCCTTGCGCCCCCTCTATATAGATATTACCCGCCGAATGATGGCACAGTGGGGGGTACAAGCAAGAACGGGCAATAACACTAAGTTTTGGGTAGAGGCAGGGCAAAAATATCGCCCACAGACCCCTTACCCCATTGAGCCAGACGCATCCAGTGCCTCCTATCTCTTCGCTGCAACCGCCATCTTGGGGGGAACCATTACCATTCCGCGCCTCAGCGCAAACGCACTGCAAGGGGATGTTCGCTTCGTGACGGAGGTTCTCGCGGAGATGGGCTGTACCGTGCAGAGTGATGAAAACTCTATTACGCTCACGGCTCCCGCAGACGGAAACTTGAGAGGGGTAGAGCGTGACATGAGTAGCATCTCCGACACAAGCCTTACGCTTGCCGCCATCGCACCCTTCGCCTCAACACCTACTATCGTTCACAACATCGCGCATAGCCGCCTACAAGAGTGTGACCGTATTTCGGCAGTCTGCACAGAGCTACAGCGGCTTGGAGTAGAGGTAGAGGAGCGTCCCGACGGCTTTACCGTCTACCCCTGCGCCAACATTAAGCCCGCCACGGTTCAAACCTATCACGACCACCGTATCGCAATGAGCTTCGCGCTTATCGGGCTTCGTGTTGCGGGGATAGTGATTGATAATCCGTCATGTGTCGCAAAGACCTTTCCCAACTACTGGCAGGTCTTGGAGAGCCTCACCTAACTCCGCACTCATTTAGCCTCTCACTCCACTGCGCCGCTCACTGCTCTCACCCGCTTTGCACACTTTAAGCGAAGAATACAACAAGCGGAGAGAGGGAAACGCCCTCTCTCTCTCGAATCAATCCTCAACAAAAATAGACCTTTTGGTAACTACTCACGCTCCGTTTTTGCGAAAAGTTTCCTGAAAACCGCCATTTTCCCGAACGAGAAAGTGGCATAAAACAAGAAACTTTTGTTCCTAATCCCAATAGTTTCTTAAAAACAGCCATTTTCCCGAATGGGAAAACAGGCGTTTTCAGGAAAACACGTCGAAGAGGCGAAGAGGGAAGCGTGAGTAGTTACACCTTTTGATGGAGGAGATACGCTTTTGATGGCAGAAAAGAAGTTTCTTGCGTTCGACATCGGAGCCGAGAGCGGACGCGGACTGATTGGCGCATTTGACGGAGAACGGCTACGCCTAGAAGATGTGCATCGCTTTGCAAACGGCTCGGTAAAGATACAAGATACCCTCCACTGGGATATACTTCGCCTCTTTTCCGAACTTAAAAAGGGCTTGGGTATCGCCGTCTCCACGCATGGTAAGGATATCGCCGCTATCGGAATAGATACGTGGGGCGTGGACTTCGGACTGTTAGGGCGCGGCGACGTTCTGCTCGGTAACCCCCGCCACTACCGCGACCATGCCAACGACGGCATTATGGATGTTGCGTTCCAGACTGTGCCAAAAGAGGAGCTGTTTGCACGTACAGGCATACAGTTCATGCAGTTTAATACGCTTTTCCAACTCCTAGCACTTCAACGGCAAAACTCGCCCATATTAGAGAGTGCCAAAACCCTCCTTATGATTCCCGACCTGCTCAACTTCTTCTTTACAGGTGAGAAGACCACCGAATATAGTATCGCTAGCACCTCGCAAATGATAGACCCATTCCGCCGAACATGGGACGCAGAGCTACTTTCACGCTTCCAACTCCCCGCGTCTATCCTCACCGAAATCGTTTCTACTGGAAGCACTGTTGGAACCTTGAGGGCAGACATTGCGGAGGAGGCAGGGTGTGGAGCAATAAAAATTATCGCCCCCGCCGAACACGACACAGGCTCCGCGATAGTCTCTGTACCTGCTCAGACGGCGGACTACGCCTACATTAGTAGCGGGACATGGTCACTTATGGGGATTGAAACGAAGGAGCCGCGCATCTCTCCACAGACCGCCGCCGCAAACGTCACAAACGAAGGCGGAGCGTTCGGAACAGTCCGTCTCCTCAAAAATATTATGGGCTTGTGGCTGGTTCAAGAGTGCCGCCGCTCATGGGCGCGAAAAGGTACAGAGTACACCTACACCGACCTGACCGCGCAAGCCGCCGAAGCACCCGCATTTGGGGCACTCATCGAACCAGATGCCTCCCCCTTCCTCTCTCCTACCGATATGGTCGCCGCGATCGCTAAGTTCTGCCAACAGACGGGGCAACAAGCCCCTGAAACGGTGGGGGCGACGGTGCGAACTTGCCTCGAAAGCCTTGCACTCAAATACCGCTGGGTGTTGGAGCGTATGGAGGAGTTTCGAGGTGCGCCTATCCAGACCATTCACATCGTAGGGGGCGGTACGCAGAACCGCCTTCTATGCCAACTCACCGCAGACGCTACAGGGAGAACAGTGGTAGCGGGACCCGTTGAGGCGACTGCCATCGGAAACGTCCTCATGCAGGCGTATGGTTGTGGGCTTATCGGCTCTTTAGACGAGGCGCGGGAGGTGGTGCGCCGCTCATTTGAACTGATAACCTACACCCCCCAAGGAAACACAGACCAGTGGAGTGCGGCTTACCAACGCTATTTGAGGGTGAGCGGTCTGTAAATAAGGCAAAATGCACAAGGGCTATCTCAGTAAGGTTTTACGAGCGAAATGTCGCCGACATCGCCAACCCCCTCTAAGCCTTCCCTCTTTGCGAAGGAGGAGGGCTAGGGTGGAGATGGAGACTAACAAGTTTTCCACAGGAGTTAGAAGCAGGAGTCTGCCCTACCCCCATCGAAATAGAGCAGACAGAACAGACGAGGGGGATGAGCGCATGGCAAAAGGCATACAAGAGGCGGAGCGGCGGGTGGAAGCGGCGCGTAGGGCGGGCGCGACAGAACTTGACCTGAGCGGTCTGGAACTGCCCTCTCTCCCTGAGAGTTTGTGGAACCTCTCGAACCTGACAACACTTGCTGTTTCTGGAAACAAACTGACCTCTCTCCCTGAGAGTTTGGGGAACCTCGCGAACCTGACAGACCTCCGTGTATTTAACAACAAACTGACCTCTCTCCCTGAGAGTTTGTGGAACCTCTCGAACCTGACAACACTTGATGTTTCTGGAAACAAACTGACCTCTCTCCCTGAGAGTTTGGGGAACCTCTCGAACCTGACAGGACTTGATGTTTCTGGAAACCAACTGCCCTCTCTCCCTGAGAGTTTGGGGAACCTCTCGAAGCTGACAACACTTGATGTTTCTTACAACCAGCTGACCTCTCTCCCTGAGAGTTTGTGGAACCTCTCGAACCTGACAACACTTGATGTTTCTTACAACCAACTGCCCTCTCTCCCTGAGAGTTTG
>JAPLCR010000327.1:2657-5475 GCA_026392135.1 Armatimonadota bacterium | reverse complement strand
TGAAGAAGAACTCAAGAACGTCGAGGCTTGAGTTATTATCAGGGATCCTGTTCCTGATGAGGAGTTGTGGTTGCCATCTCCTGCAAAATTTGCTGTAAGGGTGTGGCTGCCCACGCTATAGGTTCCGTCAAACTTGTAGGAGAGACTGGCTTTGCCAGTTCCATCTGTGTCTGCCGCTCCAATAACATTACCATCTACCTTGAAGGTCAAAGTCTGACCAGTGAGGAGAGTATTATCCCCTTTACGCTTGAGGGTAGCGGCAATGAATTTGGTATTACCGAGACTTCCAGAGTATGCACCTATGGAAACCGAGGTGTCGGCTTTGGTAATGGTGAGGGTAGCAGTTCCTAAAGAGGTACTGTAGAGTCTATCCCCTGCAAAGGCAACTGATAGAGTATGGTCTCCCACGCCGATGGCGAGAGGGTTGGGTAGGAGGAGGTTGGCTTTACCCGAAGCGATGGTATAAGCGATGCCGACAAGACTGCCATCAAACGAGAAGGTGAGAGGTTTGTTGAGGAGGACACCGCCCAGACTTCCGTTCTTGAGCGTTACGGAGAGGGTAATGGGTTTGCTATAAGCAAGCGTGGAGTTGGAGAGACTCACCTTCGTTTTCAGAATAACGGCTTGAACTGAGAGGCTATGGTTTTGACCGGCAGACACCAGTGTCTGATTTTTGACAATACTCGTTTGCACAGGAGTATTTGTATAAAGAGGGGTTCCATTTCCATTTCCCAACTGACCAGAAGAGGCGGCTCCCCACCCCCACACCGTTCCATCTGTCTTGATGGCAAGAGAGTGAGCACCTCCGCCTGAAATATGTGCTACATCGGAGAGAGCCAATACCTGTACGGGAGTACTTTTATTGAAGGCATCATTCTTTCCGCCCGTTCCATCTCCTATCTCACCATCACGGTTCCGTCCCCATGCCCATACGGTTCCATCTGACTTTAGGGCGAGAGAGTGACCGTTTCCTGCGGAGACTTGTACTACTCCAGCAAGCCCAGACACCTGAACAGGAGAGTGCTTCTCAACTTTGGTTCCATCTCCCAACTGACCGTAAAGATTGAAGCCCCATGCCCATACGGTTCCATCTGGCTTCAGAGCGAGAGAGTGACCGCCTCCGCCAGCGACCTGTATCACTCCCGTCAATCCAGCAACCTGTATCGGCGTGGTACTGTCTACTGTGGTTCCATCTCCCAGCTGACCAGCGGAGTTCCCTCCCCACGCCCATACCGTTCCATCTGATTTAAGAGCTAGGGAGTAGAGTCCGCCTCCCGCTATCTGTGTCACGCCGGAGAGACCGGAGACTTGGATAGGAGTAGGGCTGTCCGTGTTAGTTCCATTTCCTAACTGCCCCCCGTAGTTGTTTCCCCATGCCCAGACAGTTCCATCTGATTTAAGAGCAAGAGAGTGATATCCGCCTCCCGCTATCTGTGTTACTCCTGTCAGCCCAACAGCCTGAACGGGGCTATTCTTGTCAACTATGGTACCATCTCCCAATTGACCACTAGGGTTCCACCCCCATGCCCATACCGTTCCATCCGATTTGAGGACTAAAGAGTGGTCATAACCTCCCACAATTTGAGTGACGTTTATGATATTAACGACCTGGACAGGAGTGTACTTGAAGATATTCGTGCCATCTCCCAGTTCGCCATAGGGGTTATATCCCCACGCCCAGGCTTTGCCTACCTGTGCATGAGAGGCAGAAGCTCCGCTTAAGAGCATTCCCACAAATGCAAAAAGTAGAAAAAAATATCGGCGTGTCTCAGTATTGTAGTTTGGAATCGTAGTTCGTTTCATAAGTAACCTGCCTTCGTAGTATTGTATTGATACCGTATAAGTTTCGTGCTTGTCGCTTTCAATTCCTGCCTATCTCTACACACCCTAAATCTGCCCCTTCACAAGAGCAGAGACTTTTGTGCAACCTCCGCACGGGTTTTGTTTTCTGCTGACCTTTGAGATTACGGTAGCCCTCCATCAACTTGAGGAGGGATTAATCACTCACTTTACGCAGTAGGTAGCCCTCAACCCCTAACCCCTTCTCCCAATACTGGGCGAAGGGGAACTAAGGCGACCAGTTTACCGGATTTCTCCCCCCCTGTTTTGGGTTCCAAAAAGCGGAATGTCCGATCTACAAACCTTTCAGACAGGCTCCCTCGCCCAGAATTGGGAGAGGGATGTCCGTTAGGACAGGGTGAGGGCTAGTTCAGATACTCTGCGTAACATGAGTTAATCATGAAATCGCTGTTCAAAGATACGCCGTGTCTCTCTCATACTGCTATGAAGGTCGTTCCAAAGTGTTTTTGAGTCCGCATAGCCTAATAGCTCAGCGACTTTGCGCTGTTTTTCCGCGTCGTCGGGTAGGCAGTCGAGGCTCATCCCTGTCGTCAACCAGAGAGCGTTGCGCGTTCGTGAGAGTAGTAGGTAGCCTACAGTCAGCACATCCGTCGAAGCGTTGTCCAGCAGGTTCGCTCCCGTCAGGGCGGTCAACGCTTGAAGCGTATTTGGAACACGTAGCGCACGAAGGCGCGAACCGTGTAGCAGTTGGAGGCGTTGCGTCAACCACTCTGTATCCATCAGCCCGCCATGACCAAGTTTCAGGTTGCTGTTGCGTTCGCTAGGTTTAAGGCGTTCGCTCTCAATACGCCGTTTCATGTTTTGGATAGCAGTGTTCTCCGCCTCCGAGATTCCGCGCCCCAGGCTCACCTCTTGCAGTAGACGCTCAAACCGCTGCCCGACATAGGGGTTTCCCGCTACATACCGTGATTTCACGGCGGCGTGTCGCTCCCACGTCTCCATCGCCTCACGATAGTAC
>JAPLCR010000327.1:0-2605 GCA_026392135.1 Armatimonadota bacterium | reverse complement strand
GCCGCTACGTCCCCAAGGGCGCAATCGCAAGTCTATCTCAAGCGAAGCACCTTTTTGGAGGAGGGCTTTACCAGTAGAGAGAACTTTTTCGACCAGCCTGTTCGCAAGAGCGTACTGTGCGTCGCGTCGTGCTAGGTCGTCGGGGTGACGCGAGTTCTCATAGACGAAAACGACATCCCAATCGCTACTATACCCCAGTTCCGCGCCGCCGAGTTTTCCCAGACCAATAACTGCTATCCGCTCAAGAACGCGCCGCGCAAACTCAGGCTCCGTGTGTTGCGCCGCGATCTCCTCAGCACAGGTGTTAAGGAGTGCGGTGAGAGTAGTCTCTGCCAGCTCGGTGAGCGCAGACATGGTATTAAGTATAGCCAGAATCTCACGTTGATAGAAGCGGGCAAGCATATCCAGTTTTGCATCCCACCGATGAATACCCTCAAGCCGCTGACGTATCTCCTCGGCTTGAGGGAGAATCTCCGCCTCTTCCTCGTTTTGGGTAAAGAGGGTCTCCATCCACTCCTGATGCCGTAGAAGGTTTTGGAAGAGATGAGGCGCAGAGCCTGCCAACTGCACAAGGCGGAACATCATCTCTGGGCTGTCGTGAAAAGAGGCGTAGAGGTGGGCGCGGTTAGGCACGGCAGTCGCCAAATCTTCCAACCCTTCGAGAGCGGAATCGGGGGCTGGGGTGTGGATACAAGCGGATAGGAGGCGTGCAACTATCGCCTTGAACTTCACAGGCGTATCAGGGGGCATTGCACCGAACTCATTTCCGCACATAGGCATTTGCAGAGCGCGGAGGGCGTTGGGCAGGTTTTGGAAGCCCGCTTCTCTCAGTAATACCTTGAGGCGATTCTGTGCCGTTTCCGTATCTATCAGCTCCAGTAGGTCACAGATTTCTGCCCACTCTTCACCCTCCTTTGCACTCTCCTCATCTTGCTCCTGGTAGAACAGTTTTGAGAGGTGATGGTGTGTTCTTGCGCGTACTTGCGCCAGCTCTTGCTCAAATGCCTCCCGTGAATCGTACCCCATCCGCCGTGCCAGTTTATAACGCTCTTGCTCGTTCTGAATGGGGGGCAGGTTTTGTGTCTGGAAGCCCTGTAGAAGTTGCAGACGATGCTCCAAGTTACGCAAAAACTGGTAGTCGCGGGAGAGTTCTCGTGCTTCGGTTTCGGTGAGAAGTCGTGTTTGCCGCAGTCTCTGAACTCCGTGCAGAGTGTTGGTGGTGCGGAGGCGCGTCAACTTTCCCGCGTACTCTAGCTGGAAGCGTTGAATGATAAACTCGATGTCGCGAATACCCCCATACCCTGTCTTGATATTCGTCTCCGTCTGGCGTTCGAGGGCGCAGTGTTTTTCAATGCGCCGTTTGTTGTCTTTCATGTCTTTTAGGAATACGGTTGTCACCCTATTCCGAAAAACGTACTCCTCCACTAGCACCCTGTAGGTATCGCCAAGAGGGCGGTCTCCTGCAATAAAACGCGCTTTAAGGAGGGCTTGACGCTCCCAGTTCTCTGCCCAACTTTCGTAGTAGGCGCGAAAACCGCCAAGGGAGCGGCTGAGGTGTCCAAAACGCCCTTCAGGGCGAAGGCGCATATCTACGCGGAAGACGTGCCCGTTCGCGCTCTCTTCGCTGAGAGTTTTTATAAGCGATTCCGCAAAGCGGGCTACCCAGACAATCGTCTCAATTTTTCGCCCATCCATGGCAGTCATCTCATAAGGAAGGTCATCTCCATGCACAAAAACAAGGTCAATATCGCTACTGTAGTTGAGCTCCTGTCCACCTAGTTTCCCCATACCAATCACGGCAATAGGGGGCATTTTAGAGGGGGGAGAGAGAGGAAACTGACTGCACGTTATGTCATACGCGCACTGTACGCAGGCATCCGCGAGGTTCGAGAACTCACGCGCCGTTGAAGGCATATCGCCTAATCCTATCAGGTCACGTATCCCTATACGGAGCATCTCCCGCGCTTTCCAACGCCGCAGAGCGTCCTTTTTGAGGGTGAACTGCTGACACGCGCTCACAAGAGAGGTCACCTCTTGGTAGAAAGTCGACTCGGACTTCGCGCCGCCGCGTACTCCGGGATTCGCGATAAGCTCAAAGTATTCAGGGTGTCTTACTAGAAGGTCGGCAAAATACTGACTGCTTCCCGTCACGAGACAGAAGACCTGTAGGGCAACGGGGTGGCGGAGGAGCATCTGTAGGTAGGAGTAGCGTCCGCCAGTAGAGGCGAACCAGCGTGAGAAACTGCTGAGGGCGCGGTCAGGATCAGGCGCATCTTGTAGGGCGGTTAATAGCGGCAACAGGAGCGGCTCAATGTCGTCATCGGTTACGCCCTGCCCTGCGAGTTCATGCAGGAGGCGTAGCCCCTGTTCGGGGCTGTTTATCCCGATATGTGCGAGGCGGGAGGCGGTTATATCGCCCCAAGTGATTTGTAGCAAGCTTCCCTCCTCGCATTCAGCCTCGGGATACTCCGCCCCCCGCCCATCACGCTTGCAAAGGTGGAGACACTGAGTTGGCAAGATACTCTCAATTGTGTTTTCTATTCAGAGGGCTTTCCGGTAGATACCTGTCGGGATTCTTTTTGATGACGGCGACGCAACTCGCGCA
>JAPLCR010000190.1 GCA_026392135.1 Armatimonadota bacterium | reverse complement strand
TGTTCAGGAATCATGGTTGTCAATTCGTTGTAAGCCATTATCGCGAGCCGCACCCTGTTTTTAATAAGTGCGTGCCGAATGTCGTTTCGCCCCGCCAACATCTGACTAACGATGTAGCCCGCCTCTTTTAGTGCATAGTCCGAGACCTTCTCCGAGCCAACAATGGGGAACCCCATTACGTTGACGCATTTTTTGTAGAAAGGGGAGAGGTGAAAGTCGGCGACAATGCGCTTTGACGGGGGGGATACACGGTAGGGTGTTTCTGCAATAAGTGCAGGACACCCTATAATGAGCAGTATAAGGCACAGAGTAATACAGAGGTTCGGAACACGCAATAACTCTACATCTCCGTGCGTGTGTGAACGCAGGGTCATTATACAACCACCTTTCAAGCAGCTATCCTTAGCATTATGACGCAGTGTACTGCCCTATGCAAGAACCTCTTGAATAGGCTCAGCACCCTCCACCCCAACGAGTTTTTGGTTCAACCCTCCATAGAAATAGGAGAGGCGGTTCGGGTCTAGCCCCAAACACTGCAAAATAGTAGAGTGAAGGTACTTGACATGGAAAGGCTTATCCACCGCTCTGCTCCCCAGCTCATCTGTTGTACCTACGCTCGTTCCGCCCTTAATGCCGCCCCCCGCCATCCACATCGTGAAGCCGTAGGCGTTATGGTCACGCCCTGTCCCCTTTTCATACTCCGCAGTCGGCTGACGACCAAACTCCCCGCCCCACACAATCAGTGTGGAGTCTAGTAAGCCGCGCTGTTTTAGGTCTTTCAGTAGACCCGCAATAGGCTTGTCTGTCTCACCAGCATGGAGCGTGTGGTTCTCCATCAAGTCGTTATGTGCGTCCCACGTCGAATCGACGTGGTTGCCGCCGGAATAGATCTGTATAAAGCGAACTCCGCTCTCCACCATGCGCCGTGCCATTAGGCACTGTCGTCCGAACACCTCCGAACGCTTGTCATTGATGCCGTACATCTCTTTAATGTGTTCCGGCTCCTTGTTAACATCCACTATTTCGGGGGCGGTGGCTTGCATACGGTACGCCAACTCATAGCTTGCGATGCGTGCCGCAAGGTTCGAGTTCTCAACGTGCAGGGAGTGATGGTCGTTGTTGTACTCTTGAAGCGTGTTCAGCATATCCCGTTGTTGGGTCTCTGAAACGCCTTCGGGTCTATCTAGGTCGAGGATGGGCGTTTTGCCAGAGCCAATCACAGTTGCCTGATATGTTGCGGGCATATACCCCGCACTCCAGTTCTTCGCACCGCTAATAGGTCCGCCGCGTGGGTCAAGCATCACCACAAAGCCCGGCATATTCTGGTTTACTGTGCCAAGACCATAGTTCACCCAAGAGCCTAGGCAGGGGCTACCCGTGAGTATTTTCCCTGTGTTCATCTGAATCATTGCCGATCCGTGAATGGGCGAGTCGGCGGTCATGGAGTGTAGAAACGCGATGTCGTCCACATGATTCGCAAGGTTTGGAAAGAGGTCAGAGACCCACTTCCCACACTTTCCATACTGCTTGAACTTCCAACGGGGCTCCACAATACGCCCGACGTTCTTGTGCCCGCCGCGCCCAAACGTTTTTACCTCAATGGTCTTGTTGTCCATGCCGTACATTGTCGGTTTATAGTCGAAGGTGTCGATATGACTGGGTCCGCCGTACATATAGAGGAAGATAACGCTCTTCGCCTTACCGGGAAGCATCTGAGGCTTAGGAGAGAGGGGATTCTTGAACTTCGTCACACCATCCGCGGCATACGCCTGCTGTGCGAAAAAGGACTCCTCCAAGAGTCCGGCAAGCCCCACGCCCACAAAACCCGCGCTCATATCCCATAGAAATTGGCGGCGTGTATTTCCACAGAATCCACCCTTCATAGCGGCGGCGTTGTTTTTCTTTGAATCTTGCATCGTACTCTCCCTACTCTAAATACAGAAACTCATTCAAGTTGAGGGCAACTACGCAGAAGTACTTTAGGCTCTCTTCTGGTGTGCGGTGGTGTTTTGTCTGTAATGTCTGAAGTAGGCGTAGCCCGCGCTCTACCTCTTTTGAATTTGGCTCCCGTTGCATTACCCGTGCTAGAGCAAGCCGAACCTGTTTAGTCGGGTTACTGCCCACACTCTTACTCACAAAGCTCGCAAAAACCTGAGCCTCCTCATTTATAAAGTCGCTGTTTAGCATACCCAATGCCTGAGTCGGTTGTGTTGTCGAGAAGCGGAGCGGGCAGGATAGATCGGTCTCCGGTCCATCAAAGCTTGCAATAATCGGTGTTGCGAGTGAACGTTTTTGATATATATAGGTACTGCGCCGCCTCTGTTGGTCGTTAGGTGAATTACCCCAACCAGCACCCGGAACCGACTGACCAGCAAGCACAACATCAGGTATCTTTACGTAGATGCTTGGTCCCTCTAACTGTAGGTTCAGGCTACCATTCGCCGCGAGTATCGAATCGCGTACCTCTTCTGCCTCTAAACGGCGCATATCAAACCGCCAGAACAGGTCATTTTCGGGGTCTTTCGCGTAGGCTTTCGCACTGTTGCGTACCGACATCTGATAGGTTGCCGAGAGCATTATCTTGCGATGGAGAGTTTTAAACTTCCAACCATCTTGTACGAACTCGTCTGCCAGCCAGTCCAGAAGGGCAGGATGCGTCGGTCTATTACCTTGAAATCCAAAGTTACTCGGCGTTCGCACAATGCCGCGTCCAAAATGGTACTGCCATACTCGATTTACGACAACCCGTGCTGTCATCGGGTTTTTGGGGCTTGCTATCCAGTTCGCCAGAACGGTGCGCCGCCCAGAAGTGTCGGGGTAGGGCGCACTGGGCAGTGTTGGTTCCGGAAAATTTAGCACGGATGGAAAGCCCGGTTGTACCTCATCACCCTCCGCGTGCGGGTTGCCGCGCATGAGTATGTGTATCGTGCGCGGTCTGCCCTCCTCACTCACACAAAGAGCAGTGTCAAGGGCGGGAGGTTGGAACTGCTCCATCTTCTTGCGCGCTTCACGTAGGGTTTTATAGCGGTCAAAACTCTCTTGCGTTAGGATTTTACCAACACGCTTCTGAACGATTTGAGTGCGGGTGTCTTCGTTACGCCACTCCTCTTTCTCAACGGGCGAAAGGTCGGCGTAGGCGGGCTTCGTTATCGACTGAATCGCCTCCATATTCTCCCTCATCCGTGCTTCGTGTGCCTTAATCGCATCGTGGGCAAGTTTAACCTCCGCCTCTGGTGCAATAGGGCGCATGGAGCCTTCACCGTAGGAGTGCCGGCGAACCCCTGCCAGAAAACTCAACATACGGTAGTAGTCTTTTTGAGGGATTGGGTCTATCTTGTGGTCATGACAACGGGCACAGTTTACAGTTAAGCCCAAGAAAACCTGCCCCGTCGTACTCACAATATCATCAAGGTCATCGAAGAGAGCCTGCTTAGGGTCAGCTGGCTCGTCGTCCCAAAGCCCAAGACGATAGAACCCCGTCGCAATGATTTTTTCGGGAGTCCGCTGCGGCATCTCATCGCCGGCAAGCTGCTCACGTACAAACTCGTCGTATGGCTTATCGGCGTTAAAAGAGCGAATCACATAGTCGCGGTAGCGCCATGCGTTTGGCTTGTGTCCGTCGCGCTCGTAGCTGTTCGTTTCGGCGTAACGCACAAGGTCAAGCCAGTGCCGTCCCCACTTTACTCCGTACTGCGGAGAGGCGAGTAGCCGGTCAAGTACCTTCTGATACGCGGTAGTGGAGGTATCTGTTAGGAAAGCACGGGTCTCTTCGGGAGTAGGCGGCAATCCTGTCAGGTCATACGTTGCACGTCGCAAAAGGGCTACCTTGGAGGCGGAAGGGTTCGGGGTAAGGTTGGCGGATTCTAACCCCTGCAAAACAAAAGCGTCGATGGGGCTTTTAACCCAAGACTTGCCTTTTACGGTAGGAGGCGTTGGGCGTTTTACGGGCTGAAACGACCAGAACTTCATGGTCTCAGGCGTAACTTTAGGCGGAGTATTGGGAGCCGGTATACTTTTACCCGCCTTGTCCGCCACCCAGAGCGCACCCTGCTCTATCCATTTCGCTAGTACTTCTATCTGTTTAATAGAGAGCTTACCAGAGGGTGGCATCTGCCTCCCCTGAAAGCGCACCGCTTTTAGCAGAAGACTCTCATTTGGTTTCGCGAGGTTTATTGCAGAGCCTGACAACCCTCCCTTAATGAGGTCAGCGCGAGTGAGCAGTTTCAGGTTCCCCATAGGCTTGTCGCCAGAGTGACACGAAAGGCAGCTCTGCTTCAAGATGGCGATTGCCTCTTGGGCGACCTTGCGCTTTTCTGGGGCTATGTTTTTCTGCCCATTCGCTGTGGTGAACGCGGTGACCACCCAAAGCAGTGGGCTGAACGCGAGAAGTTGTCTAAATCCTATCTTCATGAAAACCGTCACCTTTTTGTTATTGCGGTAGGCATAGGAAACGCCCAACTCGTGGATGCTTGCATAGAGGGAGGCAAAAGCGAATTGAAGAGATGTTCAACAATACCTGCAATGGCTCCCTGCCGCTTACTTCCGCGTGCTAGAACTACTGTACAGTCTGCGAACGAGGGCGCAAGAGCGCGTTTTTTTATCTCTATGAGGAGATGAGAAAATAGCTCTGGGTCTGCGGCAAACATACGACCATGAATAAAAAGTGTAGAGGGGTTAAAGAGGTTAATCACGGAAGCTACACCAATGGCGAGATAACGGCACACACGCTCTAACTCGCTACGCGCATCTAATGTCCCGGACTTTATGAGCTGTACGACCTCGTCAATATCGACCGCTCGCCCCAATCGCTGTGAAATCGCGTAGACAAGAGCAGAGTCGCTCGCTTCTGTCTCTAAGCACCCCGTATTCCCGCACCCGCACCGTCTACCTTCAGGGCAGACGGTGATATGTCCTATCTCACCAGCAAGCCCACGATTCCCCTTGAGGAGTCTACCTCCGCTCATCACGCCTAGCCCCACGCCGATATTTACATCCAGCATGGCGAAATCGTCCATACCTATCGCATTTCCGTAGTGGCGTTCAGCAAGGCACAGCGCATGAGACTCCTGTAGTTGGACACACTCAATACCTAAACGTTTCGCGAAATACTGCACGGGCGAATGGCTGTTTGGCGGCGTG
>JAPLCR010000318.1 GCA_026392135.1 Armatimonadota bacterium | reverse complement strand
GTAGCTATAACTCGTCACACTCCCGCTCACATCCGTCATCACCGTCACGATACCTCCGCTCAAGCCGTACACCATCGTCCCAAACTGAGGGTTCGTCACCTTCACCTGGCTAAAGCCGCCACTGTAGGTGAATGTCCAGACACCGCTCCCTGCATTCACATTCGTCAGTTTTGTCGGAGCAGGGATGGTCGAGTAGGTAAACGAGGTCGTGTAGCCCTGCGGGTCTTGAACGCTCGTCATATTGTTCGAGCCATCATAACCGAACTTCGTGATACAACCCATCGGGGTCTGATACGTCGTCATGTTCCGGCTCGCGTCGTACTGCATCGTCCAGAAACGACCTGTCCAGTCCTGTATCGCGTTCACAAGAGAGGTTCCCGTACTCGCCATATAGATAAAGGAGACGGTGTTGCCGCCCGGCGTCTGGATGGTCTTGAGGAGACCCGCCTCCACTCCTGAGCCGTAGGTGTAGGTTTGAGCCACGCCGTCCGCATCCGCGACTTTCGTCAGTTGATGCGCCACCGGGTTGCCGCCCGCCACCTGCGCTGCGTACTGGAGTTGCATCCCGTTGTTGAGGTACTGGGTAAAAGTCGTTCCATCGAAGGAGAGGCTGGAGGTCGCGCCGTTACCCGCGACAGGGGTGTAAGTGGTCACGCCGCCCGCCGTACCGACTTTCGTGTAGCCGTAGTTGCGCATATCGCCGAGGGTCATGGTCACGGCGCTAGAAGAGGTGCTGGAGGTGATGCGACAGCGGACGCTGGCGTTACGTCCCCGCCCGTACTCCGTAACGGTTCCGTTGCTCAGTCCGCTATAGAAGAAGTTGACAGCGAGGTTGAACTTCTGCGCGATTAGGGAGAAACCGCGCTCATCTCGCGCATTGGAGTTGACAGTAGGAGAGAAGTCTACGGTGGTCTGAGAGCTAGGGTCGCCCCCGCAACTTCCGCCGCTATTGCCAACGGGAATTGTGTTCCCCAAGTCAGGAATGTTCCCGAAGATACCCATCCAGACAAAGTCGCCCATGTCAGTAACCCCTTCTATCCCGAAAAAGCGTCTCGTATCGTATCGACAACGAGTTGCGCGCAATGTTCCTTGCCAGATGGCAGTCCGCCCAATAACCGTTGAATATCGTTTGCATCCAGCAAGAGGGCCTGCGAGATGGTGCGCCCCTGCAATATCTCGGCGGAAACACTTCCGCTGGCAATTGCTGAGGGGCAACCGTACGTGTCGTAAGAGGCGCGGACAATCGTACCCTCCGTGACCTCGAACCACATCAACATATAGGGCCCGTCTCCTGGAACTCCCGCTACACCGTGATGCGTAGCGTTTTCGAGTAAGCCTGTATTACGGGGGTTGTACACATGGTCTTGTACGATAGCAGTGAACACGTCTCTACGCTCCTGTTGGCTGGGAATCGTATATTATTTAATAATATCAACAATACCAAAGTATTACAAGGGGGTGCGAGAACTATTTTCAAGTAAATTGAAAAGATTCTGCACCCTGTTAAGGCAGTGTTGAGAGAGCGCTGGTATCAAGGCGTTGTCACGCCCTAACACATGGGTTTCACCATGCTAAAACGGATAGCGAAAACTTGTTTCAACAGGTCGTTTCCGCTTCCACGCAACGCATATTGCGGGCCTCCCAACAACGCTCATACTCAAGACACAGCATATCTGAATCTTGAAACATAGGAGGCGCGTGTCAAGGAATGGGAGGAGCGTCCCTCTACACAAGTCGCGATGCGTCTTGCAAGGCTTTGCTCCAAACTATCAACGTTCGGAGGAACTCCTCCCAGACCTGCGGGTTCGTTCCATCTGCCTTTCGCACCCAATCTGACAGTGTTCTAACTTGCTCACTCAGGGTCCACCATCCCGATTTTTGTGTGCCAAAATGCTGGATTATCTGGTATGGGAGCGACAAATTCGGTGTTCTAAACCCGCTATTTCGGTCATAGAGAACCAACCCTGAAAACGCCAGTTTCGCCACCGTGCGTTTCAATGGCGTACCCCCATTTTCCCAAGTCTGGTAAGGGCTTTTCAATACATCTCGCACTGAATCGAATAGTGTTCTAAAGTCGCTCTGCAACTCCTGCTCTTTCTCCCTGTTTTGAGGGTTCAACCTGTCTATCAGACGTAACCGCTCTTGCTCCAAATCCTCAATCTGTTTCTCCAACAACCGTACAATCACCTCGCTCTTCGTTTGGCTGAACTTGTCCGTCTTGTCGTTCAACTCCTTCTCTATCTCGCGAACTCGCTTTTCCATCCGCTCGAAGTGTTTTTCCTGTTCTTGCTTCTTTTCGTTCCAGATTCGCGTTCCGAACCTCTCCATTAACTCCAAAAGGTCAGCGGAGGTTTCGAGGGGGCGTAACACCTGTTCAAAGTCGCTCTCCATCTTCTCTTTGGGAATGCTTTTGGAGTAGTTTGAGCAGTCTTTATTGTAGCAGAGGTAGTAGGCGTAGCGGTGGAGTTTCCCCTTGCTCCAACAGCCTGTGTAGGCGCGACCACACTCCGCGCATCCGACAAAGTTACGAAGCAGGAACTCCCCTCTATTGGGAGAGGCGACGCTCTTTCTGCTTCTCCCCTCTAACTTGTCCTGTATCGTGTCGTAGGTCTCCAGTGAGATAAGCGCGGGGTGATAGCCCTTTCGGAGCGAGATGTTCCAAGATGGAAACTCAATGTGTCCGGTATAGAGCCTATGCCTCAGTATCCTATGGGTTTGCATGATGTGCCTTCCGCGATTCTTGGAATTAACGATGCCAAACAGACCCGCCTTGTCCAGAAATCGAAAGACCTCCATCGTAGTCGCGAACCGCTCTCCGGCAAACCCTTCCAACGCCTCCTGAACAACGAGAGCCCACTTATCATCCAGCGAGAGGACTTTCTTGTGAACTCGTTCGTGAACGTATTTGTAGCCGGGAACCCGATTGAAGACCCAGTACCCTTGCTCCAGCCTAGACCTCATGCGATTCATAACCTGTCTCTGGTTCTGGTTTCGCTCCAGTTCCGCTTGCGCGGCGATGACGGTTTCGACGAACTTGCCTTCGGGGCTATCCTCGAAATGAAAGAGCGGGCTTTCCAGTCTCCCGCCCCGTTTAGTTATCTCGGCTTTGAGGTCGAAATGAAGGCTGACATCGCGAGCGAACCGTTTTATGTCGTCAATGAGAACGACGGTTTCTCCGCTTTGCGCTCCCAGAGTGGCGAGCATGGCGTTCATGGCGGGGCGGTCAGCCGCGGTTCCCGTAATTCCCTCCTGAAAGACGCCAATCACGAGATAGCCCTTCAAGGTGGCGAAGTCGCGACAGCGTTTCTCCTGACTGTGCAACCCGTCTCCTTCCGTGACCTGTTTGGCGGAACTCACTCGGCAGTAGATGAGACAGAGGGTAGAAGCGTTCTCGCTCATAGGAGGTAGTTACTGTTCTATACAAATTGAGGTAGGCGCTACTGGAAAAGGGTGTCGAAGACGGCGTAGAGGATTTGAGCGACATCCTGAACGAACTCGTCTCGTCGCTCTGGCGGTACGCCCATCCTATCCAGAAGGAGAATATCTTCCGGCGTGAGCGAGATGTCTTTAAGCGTTGGGTTGAGGAGAACCGTCTCGCCAGCAGGGAGTTGTCGGGTAGGAAGAGAGTGCATGAGCGCATCATTTCACGCCTCTTCCTGCTCTGACGCCCTGTGTCGCGTCCCAGCAACTCAACCTGATATTGTAAGCGATTCGCCTCTTTTCCTAATCTGATTCAATGCCAGATAACACGCCTTTGTCAAGAGACGTATTGGATTCTCAAATCGCGCCTACTCTATTTTTGATTCGCCGTCGTTTGGGAAGAAGGCGTACTAAAACCCCCCGGTCATAAGCGAACCAGAGACAGAGGTAGAGGATCTCGGCGTCACCAGGGAAGGTCTTGAGAGAGAACTCTATGTCGACTTGCTCCTTTCTGGCTTGTCGCACCGCCGTCAGAAACTCAGGGAGGTCGTGCGACAACACCTCCTTCGCCTGAGCGCGAAGCCCGTCGCTGGTAGAAGTATTCATAGCGATTGGATGGGAGGTTAGATGGAATAGAAGAGCGATTTGAAACGGAAAATCGCTCGGAGAACCGTTTTCGGGAGGCTATCTCTTCGCTTTCGCCTCCACTAAAGACACAAGCCCCTCGGACTGTCAAGTCCTAGAGGCTATTTTGGGGGTGCGTTGCTTGGAAGCGCCATTAAGGGAGAAGTTAATCCCGCTCATGTAAGAATGGAACTACCCCGAAACGAGAGCGGCATATCAATCCATTAACATGAACCAACATCCTCCAACCTCCTTTCGCCTCCACAAACCTGGTCAACGACAGAAACGCCCTGTAAAACGTGTTCCCTTTACAAGAAAGGTATCGCAACAGGAGATACACAACCGGATTAAGGCTATTCTGGAACACATTCAGGACTACTATTTTCAGGGAGCCTCTCATCTTGCCCGCGACGCAGGGATTTCCCGCTCCGCGCTGAGTCGCCTAATGAGCGGCAGGTCGTCCCCCTCCTACGCCCTTGTCTGCACCCTGACCAGCGTCTTAGAGAACAAACTGGGTCGCAGGGTAGACCCCAGAGACATCATCTCGCTAGATGGGGAGTACCTGACCCCTTCGATATGTGAACTCACATATTGTAAGGGATGTCTCCCGAAACAAGTCAGCGACAACGAGGGAGCGGTCAATCCAGAATATCGCCATATCCGCTCCGGGAAATGGTCTCTGGATACCTCCGCGCAGGGCGACAGACTGGTTTCTATTGAGAGAGAGGCGGAAGAATGAGTAAAGTCGCTCCAAATTCTTACGCTTCCCAAGAGGAACTCCAGACGGCTCTCCAAGAACAGTTACTCTCCCTCAGTTTCCACGCCTTTGAGGAGTGTGTACAGCAGTTGCTCGTCTCCATGGGCTATGTCGAGGTCAAACTCATGGGACGCACTCAGTGGCGGCAGAGAACCGCGCATGGCGGACTGGATATGGAGGCGTACACAGAAGTCGGAGTCACCCGAATTCAAGTTATCGCTCAGGTCAAGCAGTACACCAGACCTATCCAAAGACGCTTTGTGGACGAACTCCGAGGAACCATGCTTAGAACCGGATCGCGACACGGATTACTGGTAACCACCTCGACCTTTCCCAACGCCGCGAAAAAAGCGGTCGCAGGAGACAGGCTCGCTCCTATTCGCCTTATAGACGGAGAAGAACTAACCAACCTCTTGATTCGGTATCAAATCGGCGTTATATCCGGTTCGGAAAACAATCCCGCGATAGACAACTCCTACTTTGACCAACTACGAGAGCGGTTTCCCGGCAAAGTGCGAGGTAGACGAACTAAAACGGAGGAGGCCGCTCCGGGAAGTCAAACTCCCGTCACTAACCCTATCCATTCAGAAGTAACCCTAACTCAAGGAGGCGCTATGCTGGCAAGAACTCATATACTTATTGGACTCTCTACGCTCTGGGGCGTGTCCCTCATTCCTTATGGAGTAACAGCGGAGAATCTCCCGTTATTAGCGGCGATAACTATACTGGGCGCACTGCTCCCTGATTTAGACGCCGTAGAGTCGAAGATAAAGTCGTTCAGCATTAAAGGAGTACAGCCGTTCGCCCTTTTCGCCGACAGCGCAAACAAGATGTGGGGACATCGCGGTTTTCTCCACTCCTTGCCTGCGCTCTGCCTGCTCGGAGGAGGTATCCTACCGCTCGCATTCCTTGTAGGCTGGCAGATTCCTCTCTGCCTCTGGCTAGGGTATGCCAGTCACCTCATGGCGGATGCCTGCACCCGGACAGGGATACCCGGCGCGCCGTTCACGAAGCGATTCTTCCTGCTCCCCTACAAATGGAGGGTTGTTACAGGCTCCTCTTATGAGGAGGCTCTGTATCCGTTTCTCGCCTCTGCGGCGGCTCTCTTTTTTCTTCGCTACCTTATCCCTCACTAAATTACTCCTCATGAACGCCCTCCCTCAATCCCATTCCAGACAGAGAAGACTGTTGCGAAAGGCGCCTGCCGCGACAGAGCGCCGCCTCTCTACCGCAAGTCAACGGATAGCCCTGTTTCGTCATCTGGCTCAGATGCTGATTCGCCTTACAAAGAACTTGCCCTGTGAAGCCCTCCCCGCAAAAGAGCGGAGGCGATTGCACGCCGCTATTCGCCTTCTCCAACAAGAACTCCAGAAACTACGACTTCGGCTCTAATACGACAAAAGCCGCCTTGCCGAAGCATAAGGCGACCTTCCTCGGTCATCCGGCGCGGGGCGACCAGACAACCTGAGTCGCTGACCGCTCCGCCGATGGACGCCCCAATCCTATGTCTTTCCGAGTCACTAGGGCAACGAGCGTTGCCTGGACGCACGCTATTCTATTCTGACTTTTTTCTTTTGTTACGTTTGCCCTATGTTTCCCATTCATACATCACAAACTGAATCCCCTGAAGAGAACGCTCTTCCCGATACGCCTTTTGTCATCGTGCATCAGGAGAGGCATCTTGTCTCTGGGAACTCCTCTTTTCGCCCCATGGCGCAAATGCTCATTACGCCTGCGCTCCGAACAAGCGGATTGCTCAACGCGCTCCCGCCGGAAGATGTGAAGAACCTTCTCACCCTTTTCACGTTTGTCACTCCAAATGGAGTCTGCGCTCCCAGCGTTCACGCGTTGGCTCACGCAATGGGCGTCTCAATTGCCAAAGTTACGGCTCGGATGGAGCGACTCACAGTGCTCCAGTGGCAAAATGAGCCTCTTGTCTACTTCCTGAAGCGCGAAAGCGGATTAGACGCCTACACTCCCTCGCGCAGTTTGGCGGGAAGCGTGAATGAAGTCGCTGAAGAACAAGATGAATCCTATACCGTTTTGCCGTACCAACCAGCAAGTCGCGAAGAGGTTATCGCCCTCTCACGGGAGAAGTACGCCCGTCCTCGTGAGGAGGTGGAGCGACAGATAGCCGAGTTGAACGGGTGGGAAGTCCCCGAAGAGTTCGCGACAGAGGAGGAAAAGGAGCGGAATGCGTTGTTGCGCCGTATATGCGCCACGGGGATGGAGCGCGCTCAGGCGAATGAAATACTGAAGCATTCTCCCATTGAGGTGATTCGCAGGCAGTTGGACTGGCTCCCGCATAGAGGGGCGCGGTATCCTGCGAAGTTTCTTGCCTCCGCTATCGCCGGGGATTATGACGCTCCCCAACAAAGGACAACGATTGCCAACGAGGAGATTCCTACGGAAGAAGGAGGGGGCTTATGACGCCAAATCTCTTTCCTCCCCAAAGCGCCCCCTTTCCTAACCACCTTTTGGATGTGGAGATGCCACGGCTCTCAGATACTGAGTGGCGTGTCTTGTGCGTCCTTGTAAGGCAGACTTTAGGGTGGCGAGACGAGGTTGTGGGAAGTCGCAAACTCCGGGATTGGTTGACGCATAGCCAACTCAAGAAGCGGACGGGTAGAGAGAGCGCGGCGGTCAGCAGAGCCGTACAATCTCTTCTCACGAAGCGCCTTATTGTCGTAGAGGACAGCGAAGGGCAAGCGCTCATCACGCCTCAGCAACGACAACGCCAATTAGGGAGGCTCTATTTTTGCCTACATTCCCGCCTTTTGCCACAGGCTGACTCAGGAGCGAATGTCTCTCTAGCGTCTTCGCATTTTGAGAATGCAGATGCCAGAATGGAGCGAATGCTCGCTAAAAGCGAAAACACAAAAGCGAAAACAACAAAAGAAACTGTTTACAAAACTACTCCCCCTTCCCCCTCAACGAACAAAAATCCGCGAATGGAGGAGACGATTCAATCGTTCCTGAGCCTCTACCAGAAACTATTTCAGCAACGCTCCCCCAAGAACCTGCCGTCCCCGTTTTCTGAGAATAAGGAGGGCAAACTCATTCGACAACTGCTTGTGCAGTACCCGATAGAAACTCTCTGCGACCTCCTTGAACTCTTCTTCGCTCTGGAAGACAAATGGGTACGGGAACAGGGATACTCGCTCACTGCCTTCCGACACCGCCTCCCAAAACTGCTCATGCACCCGACTCACGTCGCCACACCAATCACAACAAAAAGCAGTCGGTGGTCAAAAGTGGAAATGCTACTCCCATATGCCAATCAACCCCAAACCAATCCGAAAGGAGGCGTATGAACACACAAGCATCCCTGGAAATCCCGCGACGAGTCCGACAGGGCGAACTCTGGCAGTTAGGGCGACATCGCCTTTTATGCGGAGATAGCCGGGACAAAGAGCAGGTAGCGCGGCTCATGCAGGGCGAGAAAGCAAGGCTCACGATAACTTCCCCTCCCTACAATCTTGGTAGAAACGCTCTTCTCGCCAACAATCGCTATCTCAAAGAGAGTAGGTACGTCGGCTCTCAAGACAAACAGTCACACCAGGCACTCCTCGCTCTTTTACAAACCATAACAGAGAACGCTCTAGAGGTCTCAGAAACCGTCATCGTCAACTTCCAGATGCTCGCCGGCAACAAACTCGCCTTGCTGGAATACCTCTATCTCCTGCGTCATAACCTTGCGGATATCGCCATCTGGGACAAGATAAACGCTCCTCCCGCCATGGGCAGGAACATCCTCAATAGCAGATTTGAGTTTCTGTTGCTCTTCTCGTCGCGAAAGCACGGGAAGAGGGCGACACGCACGGTACACACGGCGAACTTTCGGGGAACCATTCCCAACGTGTATCAGGGGAAGCCGCAACGACACAACGCCTACCACAGGTATCATGCGGCGACCTTTCCATCCCATCTGCCGAGATGGCTCATGGAGACCTTTGACAGCAAGCGCGGGATAGTCTTCGACCCATTTATAGGGACGGGCACGACGCTTACGGTAGCGGAAGAGACAGGGAGGAGGTGTTTCGGGATAGAGATTGACCCGCTCTACTGTGATATTGTCCTCCACCGATTTGAAAAGGAGACAGGGCAAACTGTGCGATTGCTTTGAACTTGTTGGACGCTGGTTCAAGGTTTCAATGTGTTTGCGAGAGGAGAATCGCTAACAACTAGCGAACATTTAGTAAACTTTTCCATGCGGGTTGCCGGTTTAGAGTTTGCATTTTGAGTAACTACGAAGGAGCGAACAAGTGTCGCAAACGGAACGCATCTACTGGTTGGACGCTGAAATACGCGGGGGACGCTATCCCAACGCCGAAACGTTGCGTAGTCGCTGGGAGGTCTCGCGACGGACGGCGTTCGGCGACAGCAAGTTCTTGAAGGAACGCCTTAAAGCCCCTCTCATGTTTGATAAGAGGCGCGGAGGCTGGTTCTACTCGGACGCGACCTACAGTCTCCCTTACCTCGCGCTTTCGGAGAGCGAGGCGAATACGCTTTGCAAGACGTTGCTGGTAGCGCAGGAGTACCTCTCGCCTACCGACAGCGAACCGTTGCGTCAGGTTGTTGAGAAGTTGCAAACCTACCTGCCTAAAACCTCCCATTCGCACTCCGAAATGCGCGGCTCTATCCATCTCGCTCATGCGCTCTCATCAGGGCTGGCGACGGATTGCGAACAGGCGATTCAGTGGCGAAAGAGGGTGGAGATTCTGTACTATAGCGGACGGCGAGACGCGACTACTGAGCGTGTCATTCACCCTTACGCGCTACTGATGTGGCGGGGCGAACCGCACCTGATTGCATGGTGCGAGTGGCGGCAAGATATTCGGCAGTTCTTTCTTGGGCGGATACGGCAGTGGCGGGTTCTGGAACAGGAGCGAGCGTTTGCGCGTCAGGAGGGGTTTGACGTTGAGGAGTACCTGCGGCGGGGATTGGATATGCTACACGGCGCGGAACTGGTTCGGGTTAGAGTACGGTTTTCGGCGTATCAGGCGCGTTGGATACGGGAGCGGCGCTACCATGAGAGCCAGACGATTGAGGAGTTGGAGGGCGGCGGGTCGAGCGTCTTTTAATCGAACCAATGTGGAATTGAAACGCAGATGCCATACGGAGAGGTTCGCGTCCGTATCGGAGCTTTTAATCGAACCAGTGTGGAATTGAAACTCGTTGCCCCCTCCCATTCATACCGCCTACTCACACCCTTTACATTGCCACTTATACCTTCCACACTCCACCGCCTTCTGCCACAATATGAGATATGCTCTACATCTCGCTCAGAACTTGGCGCAAACGCGCCATAAACTGCTCCGGAGCGACTCCCAACTCCTCACAAATTGTCCATAGCTCCAGCACATCCATTCGGCGTTGACCGTTCTCACACTTACTTAACCAGCCCTGCGGAACCTCCAAACGCTTCGCAAGTTGGTTTTGACTGACGCCCATTTCTTCGCGGATTTGGCGGAGGAGACGGCAGAAGACATCATATTCCGGCGTAAAAGTGGATTTTCTCAAGGAAGGCTCACCTGCTTCGTCTTTGGTTGAGCCTATGGTATAATACAAACATCAGTTTTCTAAATTAGAATAACTAGACATAATTTCTCTAGTTCTGCCAAGCCAGAGGATTCTTAGAAGAACCTCGGTCAGTGAGGGGGCTAGGAGAAATTACGCAGAGGAAGATTCCTCTCCTAATAGGAGCCAATAGGGGGCGCATTTCAAGGCGCGGCTTAACGCCAATAGTTCTAAATCGGAGACAATACGAGTTCCTATTTCAATGCGATAGATTTCCATTCGGTCAGCGTTCCATGCTCCGTCAGTAGCAAGAGCTAACCGAGCGCACAGAGCGTCTTGAGTCAGTTTCAACTCTGTCCGTCTCTGTCGCACACGAGAACCAATCTGATTTACCTTGCCATCGGAAGTCCGCAATCGGGGAGCGCCACGAGCCATGAGGGAATACCTGCCTAATCCAAAAGTTCCTCATTATCGCAGACAAGGCAGAAACGTATGCACTTATATACGCGCATACGGGGTATACTATAGGTCACACAAAGGTTGAGAGGAGAAACGAAGATGGAAACGATACATACGCAGGGCACAAGCGAAATCGCTCTTCTGACTGAGGCTGGGGAGGTAAAAACTCTCCTTGCGCTCTTCCAAGAGGTCGCTGACGAGTTGGGATGGCAACCCGGAGAGTGGCTTGCTCAGTGTCCCTCTAACTCGCTTCACTTTGGAACCATCGATAGAGGGGAGTTAGCGGGAGGATTACAAATCGTTCTGCCAGATAGCGCTGGAAGGTTCCCCTGTCACCGCGTCTGGGCTGACCTAGAACTCCCCAACCCTTCCCAAACGGCTCATATCACCATTCTGGCGCTCGGAGCCGAGTATCGAGGGCGTGAGGGGCTGTTCTGGTCTCTCTGTGTCGAGATGTGGAGATACTGCGTCGCTCAGAAGATGGAGGTGGTACTACTGGAGTGTACGCCTCCCATGCTCAAACTCTATCGGCGGATTGGCTGGCCCCTCAGAGTCATTGGAGAGTTGAGGATGCACTGGGGAGAAGAATGCTACCTCTGTCAAATGCAAGTCTTGGAGTTCGCAGGTTCTATTCTGGCGAGAGCCATTCGCTCTTCGGTGTACCGAGAACTGGTCTGCCAAGCCTACCGGGTAGCGTAAACGGCTACCGCTTGCCATTTCGTATTCCCTCTGGCAAAATAGAGGCTAGAATCGCAATGGTTATGACACCCTAACCTGCCTCCTATGTCCCTTGTTGTCGCCTCGCTCTACCTCCTCTGTCTCGCCTTTCTGTTTGGCTCTGCGCTCTACATCTTCTCCAGAGACCCTTTTTCGCGCCTTAATTCGTCGTATGCGCTACTCGCTCTCTCCTTCTTCGGCTGGGTAGGCAGTCTCTTTGTCTACAACGTTCAGACGGTAAACCCCGCTCTACTCAACTGGGGGCGGGTAAACTTCGCTACAGCGGCTCTCATTGTGCCTGCCGTCTATCTTTTTGTCTGTATGCTGGCGAAACGTCCCTTCAAAGGCGCGGCGTGGATATGGTTGGAAAGTGGCGTTCTCATACTTCTCTCCCTCTTCACAGGACTGGTGGACAAATCGGAGATAGTTCTGGCGACGGGAGAACATATTACAACGTATGGGTGGCTGTTTCCCCTGTACCTGCTTCACATCGTCGGTTTTGTTATCGCCGCTCTGAGAGTCGCCTTTCGACCTCCATCTCAACTGCCTTCCGAGACCAGAGTTCAACTTCGATTAGTCGGCTTTGGCGTTCTGGTGACAGGAGTGGTCGGCATAACGGCGAATATCGTTCTGCCCTACTTCTATCACGACTTCCGATTCATAAATGCGGGAACGCTCTCCACCATCTTCCTGCTCGCCATGATAGCGTATACCTCCGTAGCCCACCATCTCTTCAACATTCGCGTTATCCTGAGAGCGACTTTCGTTTTCACTATTCTTATCGCCTTCACGCTGGAACTATATCAGGTGGCGATAGAGTTCCTCACGCACTTGCTACCTCTGGGAGACCCTACAGAACGCCAGGTCGCGGCGACCACCATCGCCCTCATCGTAAACGCCTTCACCCATGAGCCTGTGAGGGCGTGGTTGGAGGAACTTGCAGACCAACTCCTCTCTCGTAAACAGAGACATCGTCATTTTAGCAAAGGATAGTTCCATACACCCATGACGAGAATAATCTGTCTCGAACGAGGGAGCGTGGTCAAAAGCCTTCTGTGTTGTAATACAACCTCCCGCAAAGAGTACGCCTTCTTATGGAAACGATATCAAGGGAGTGAGTTTCGTAATTATTTTCTGCGAAAACCTGACGCCTGTTGCTATTAACGGGGACGTTGAGGTAATCTCACAGAACATGAGTGAGAGTGGCGTGCAAGGGGATTGGCTTATGTACGCTATTAGAGGCGTTGAAGGAGACGATGTGAACAGTATGCTGTATACGTTGACTGAGTTAGTAGCCGCAACGGGGCTCAAAGCCCCTACCATCCGTTACTATACGACGGCCGGGTTGCTCCCTCCACCAGATATGCGCAGGAAGTCCGCGCTCTACACCGAGGAGCATCTGCACAGGCTGAAACTGGTTGTGCGCCTCAAGGAAGCGTTTCTGCCGTTGAACACGATAGTCAACTATGTGGAAGACCTCAGCCATACAGAGGTGTTGGCGTTAATTGGCGAGGAACCGCTTCTTACTGAGGCGCAAGCCGAAAGCAAAACCAACGCGCGTTGTAGAGAGATAGCGCGTATCTTAGAGAACCGTCGCCTCTTAAATTCGCGTCGCGCCGTCTCTAACCCGGTCTCCCCAACCTCCGCGCCGACTCCGTCGAACCGGAGGCAAGAGGCTGTCCGTCCTCGCGAATCTGGTCAGCGCGTTACCCTCGCGCCCGGGTTGGAACTCTATGTCGCAACTCCTGCGAGCCCCTCCACGCAAACCCTAGTGCGGAAATTACAAGAGGCGGCGCGACAACATCCCGAGTGAAGCCGTCGCTGGAATCGGGGTTCGCATATCTCGACTCGCTGGCTATTGAGGGCGCTCCGGGTTTACTTGACGCTCACCTTCTGGTGAACTTCGACTCCCAACGCACGCGCGACATTGGCGAGACGCTTCCAATTTGTTCGTCAAGGGAGTCAATAGAAAACTCCTTCGATTCGCCCGCGCTTAACGCGTCGTATTCGCGGATGTCGTGCCGTAATGTTTCGAGTTGGCTCTCAAGCGCCGCTCTCTCCGCCTGCCGTAGCAGGGGATGCACCCCGTCTGGCGCAGAGAGGATGTCCAGATTGCCGAGAGCCTGTTCAAATTTATGCGCCTGCGCGAGGGACAGGCGGCGCTGGTATTCATTGGATATCATAGAATGTTCCTCTATCATAGAGCGGGTTTAGAGACCTGTCAGGTCAAGAAGTAGAATTCCTTTTCGATGTCCCGTCGTTTTGTCGGTCTGGAAGAAGTCCAGAAAGGCCCGCCCGCTCTCTCCTTCCGGAAGTTGCGCTGGGAAGAGTTCGCCCCCATAGCGGCGCTTATGAGCGGCGCGTCCTTGCGTAAAATCGAGTAAGGCTGGCTCAAACGTCTCAGGGGTCACGTCCGTAATATCCCAACAGGCATCAAAGTCTCCGGGTTCAGGCTTAGCGGTGGCGAAACTGCCATCCACGTAGACCCGCTTACAACCAGCGCGTTGTAAGCGGGTCCAGCGAGAGCCGTAGTCCTTGCAGTAAGCGTTGTCGCCTCGCGGTGAAGCCAAATCTCTGTACGAGGGTTTCCCAGGTGACGGCATGAACGCCTCCCGGCAAGTAACCGTGCATTGTAAAGGGAGGAAGCTCTTTCATATAACACAAGCATATCGTTGTGTTGAATGGATGTCAAGCGAGGCGTGCGAGATACAGCGAGAAAGGGCGAAACACGGTAAGGCGGCTCTACTCAGCGGTCTGTTTGACGCAGGTGCTCGCCCTGAGGTAGACACAATTCGGCTAGAGCAAGGCATCGAGTGACCTTGCTCGAACCAGGGGCGCATTTCCTATCTCATTCGCGACTTCGCGCAGACTGATTATTATGTTCAAACGCATTATTGAAAACCTGCTTATGAACACCTACAACGCGGCGCGCAACCGCCACGACGCGCACGCCAAACGTCATTCGTCCGTGGCGGACTGTCCGGCTGACCATGTTATCCTTGGCGCGCCGATACAGACCCGACCTGGCAACCATTCGCCTCAGAAGCCTGTTCTGCTGTCCCTAGCGGAACGCAAGCGACACCTCTACATATTAGGCGCGACCGGAACGGGCAAGACCAACTTACTGCTCCATCTGCTGGAATCCGATATCGCGCAGAACCATACCTGCTGTGTTCTCGATTTGCGCGGCGACCTCGTAGACCGTATCCTTCTGCGTATCGCCCATGCCAACCCCGACCCGGAAGCGTGGCGCGAACGGCTCGTGTTAATTGACCTGCGTAGCGCGTCGCATATCGTGGGATTTAATCCTTTACTTGGCGCAGGGGAGCTTCACAGCAGAGCCATGCATTTGCTCGCCGTCCTCAAGAAACAGTCCGAGAGTTGGGGGGTGCAACTGGAAGAGACGCTGAGGAACTGTCTTCTTGCACTGGCGGAGGCGGGATGGTCGTTGTTGGAGATAGAGCCGCTCCTAACGAATCCGGGCTTTCGCGCTCAGACGCTCTCCAGAGTGAAAGACCCCTACGTACGTAGTTTCTTTGAGCGTTACGACGACCTTTCCGAAGATAAGCAGAAGGCGTGGCAACTTGCAGTGTTGAACAAGGTGACCCCATTGCTCGCCATCCCGGTACTGCGACTCACTTTTGGACAGCGCGAGTCCTTCGATTTCCGCGACCTCCTCGATAAAGAATCGGGACGCATCATCCTGATTTCGCTTGCCGTAGACCGCCTTCATGACGCCGCCTACCTCGCGGGAGGCTTGTTCCTCTCCGCGTTTCAGACGGCGATAATGGCGCGGGTGGACACGCCGGAAAAAGCGCGCATCCCGGTACATCTCTATGTAGACGAGTTCGAGAATATGGCGAGCGACCGTTTCGAGTCTATCGTCGCCGAGGGGCGACGGTTTGGGCTGGGATTGTGCCTTTCGCACCAGAACCTCTCGCAGGTGCCGCGTCGTCTTCAGGAGGTGTTGCTCAATAACGTCCATACGCAGATGTACTTCCAGACGGGCGCGGGCGACGCGCTCCTCTTAGCGCGAGAGGTTGGCGAAAAGGCGAGCGAAGTCCGCTCTGTTTTGACGACTCAGAGGGTGGGGGAGGCGTTCTTAGTGCGGCGCGGCGAGCCGAGCCTGCGCCTTCGCACGTTTCCCTGCCCCGACCCGCGTGTAGACGCAGACGTGGTTCGCGGAATACAGTCGGCATCGTTCGCCTCCTACGCTCGACCCTATGCGGAGCTCGAACGCGAGTTCGCGCTCCGTCACGCCCGTTCCGAAGCGGAGTCGGATGCCCCGCCTGCGGCTCCAGAACCCTCCTACGAGATACGCCATGCCAAACCCCAAGGACAGTACCGCCCCAAACGCCCGAAGTAGATTCAAGGCGCAACCGAAACAAGGCATTCAACTGGGAGAGCGCGACGAGGCGTTGCTCACCACTCTCTTCTTGCATCAGGCGATGACGCGGGGGCAGCTACAGACCCTCTATTTTAGCTCCGTCCCTCGTTGCAATGCACGCCTACGGCAACTCTTCGACTGGCAGTACGTCACGCGCTCTTTTCCGTCCGCCGCGCTTTACGGCGCTCAAGGGGTCTATGGACTCGGCAAGGCGGGGATTCCAGTGGCGGCGCGGCGGCTGGAGATGGAGGAGCGCGCTGTTCGCGAACTCTGTCCCAAGCAGACCCCTCAGTTTTTAGAGCATACGCTGGCGATAGCCGACTTCTACTTGACGACGCTCGCCGCCGTTCAGTCCGCCTCAGGCGTTGCGCTGGACGTTTGGCTGACAGAGTTGCAGTGTCGGCACGAGTACGAGATTCGCGCGACCGGGAAGCGCGAGTGGCGCATGGAGGTTTTCAAGCCAGACGGGTTCCTCCGCCTTGCGCCTCTACAAGGAGAAGCCTATGCGAGCTACTTTGTGGAGATAGACCTCGGTCACACCAGCGCGAACCAGTTCCTCAAGAAGCTGGAACATCATCAACGGTATTTAGAGAGCGGGCTCTTCAGAGAGCGTTTCGGAACCGAGGATTTTCATACTCTCGTCGTCACCGTCAACAAGACGCGGGCGGAGAACCTGCGGAAACTCCTCGCCGAAACGGGGACGAACCTCTTCTGGTTCACGACTTTTGAAGCGCTCGCCGCCTCTGGACTATTCGCTCCAGTTTGGGCGTCTCCCCAATCGGAACAAAAATTAAAAATAGTGCAGGAATTCTAGTTCACGTCTCGAACACTAACACCACTACTTGCTATAGAGCCATTTGTCTCTGTTTTAGGAACGGAAGCGCGTATGAAACTTTGTCTCTCCTGCTATCGCCTGTGGGGTTCTCAGACGCAGTTTTGCGGACACTGCGGACGCAGTTTCGGAGGTCGCCTCTGTCGGGCTCGTCACCTTAGTCCCCCTGCGTCGCAGTTTTGCGTGCAGTGCGGGAACACGGAGCTTTCCGAACCGACGCGTTGCCTCTCCCTCAATGGGCTGGTTCTCGTAGTGACAGGTCTGTTTCTGTGCGGGCTGTTTCGGGTCGCGCTCTGGTTCGCGCCCGCGTTGGGAGCGTTCTTGCGTCCTGCATTGGGCAACGTGTTGGCGCGGATGATGGAGCCTCTGCTTCTCATACTTCTCGTCTTGTTCCTACTGCCCGGTCAGTTCGGAAGAGACGCACGCCGCAGAGCGGGGCGTTTCGTAGAGCGTCTGCCGGGACAGGTTTGGAGGTTTGCGCGCTCCCTCTGGAGGGGCGCGCGTCGTCATTAAGGAGGCGGAAGCCATGCGTTGCATGAATTCGGACTGCGGGCGCGAGATAGCCGACACGGCTCGGTTCTGTCCTTTTTGTCGAGCGAATCAGAGCGCGAACATTGGAAACACTCTTGAGTTCGGCGTTCCCGTCCTGATATGTCCTGTCTGCGCCGTCGAAAACAGAGCGAGCGACGCGACGTGTCGGGAATGCGGAGCGAATCTACTGCTTGCGTCGGAACCAAAATCGTCTCAGCCCTCTGCGAAGCCCGTACAGACAGAGCGGACGCCTCCTTCTTCTTCGCGCTCCGCTTCCAGCCAAGGAACGATTCTACTGCGCCCCAGTGAAAGCATCTGGTCCGGTTACACCCAAGAAGGGGCTATTGCGCCGGGGAGTCGCCGCCCGCTTGTCATTCTTGACGAACAGGTGGCTCACTTGGCGCAAACAGACACGCGCCTGGAAGCGGAGCGCCTACTGCAACGCGTTCAGGACATCCTTTTAGCGCAGGGCGTTCCTGTGGAGGTCGCGCTTGTCCCCACGCGCTGGCTCCATGATAGGCAAGAGACGCGTTCTCGGATTATCGCATCGTTGCGACAGCACTCCTATAGCGATATCAAGATGATACTAGGGGTGGACTATCTAGGGAACTGGGCGAGCGTTCATATGTGTCTTGGGATGGAGCCTCCTCCCATTCCTGTCTCCGACGCGTACAAGCCGCCGTGGGACGGAATCATCGCTATCATTGTCGGATTAGCGCTCCTTATATTTTTGGTCGGAGTCGTTCCCTTGATTTACGGCGTCTGGCGGGTTCGGGGGGCGTGGAAGAGATACGAGGAGACGCAAGCTTCGAAGCGGGTCAACTCCCAAAAGCGACAACAAGAGCGCATGGAGACGCGCACCTTCAAGGTCGACGATATGCGCCTCTTCTGCGCCGCGATGAAGTCGGTGAACCGTCACGCGTATTCAAGGAGGACAAGGCGGCTACTTCGAGACGCCGGAAGGACTTGTTCAAGCGACCTCCGCGCCCCGCGCCTCGAACGCGGCGGATATGGAGATATAGAGGAACAACGACAGATGAGCGACCCCTTTCCCGCTACTTCGCACCTCAATAAGGCGAACGCGCCCGGTCCAGCGCGACTCTGCGCCGGGAAAATCGGCGTGTGGTCCGGGGCGCGAGTTCGCGGCGAGGCGGGCGTGGAGGTTTGGGAGGGTTATCTCGCCTATCGGGTGTGGGAGATTCCTGCGGTTCCCGATTTTAGTTCGCCGCGCTTTCCTGACCTCGCCTCTCTGGATGCGATGCAGAGGGTGCAGCGCGTCGGCTTGGAGCAGAGTCAATTCTGGTCTGCGCTTCACTCTTTGGGGACGCCTGTTGCGATGAGTCTCCGATACCAAGTCGTCCGCCCCTTAGGAGCGGAGCCGCGTATTCACCTCTATCTGATAGGACGCTGTTTCGGCAAAAGACCGGAAGAGGCGGAGGAGGGATGCTATTGGCTTGGAGAGACCGTGCGTCGCAACTTCCCCAAACGTTACGCACTACGTGAAGTCGCCTCGCAGGAGACCGCGCTCCTTGAAAACCTCCTCCATCTGCCAGAGACGAACGCCATCGTGGAGGTCGTTAAGCCGGAAAGGGTGGTGAGCGCATGGCATGATCCCGCTCTGTGCGGCTTTGCGTTCTACTACTATCCGCTCCCTTTTCAAGGGTTTGACAACGATATGCTTAACGTCTGCCACGCGCTCACTCGAATTGGCGAGGGACAGAGCGTGACGATTGACCTGACGCTCACGCCCGCCAACCCGCTCACCGAGACGGAGCGGATGGAGGTGCAGGCTTGGATGATCTTGTGCGAAAAGTGGGGACGCGAACAGAAGTTGACGTTCGGAGGTGGGTTGCACTCCGCCCCAGAGACGCTCGCCGTGGCTCCAGACCCCCACGCCCCGGATGCGAAGAAGGCTTATCAGGAGATAGCGCAACGCTATGGGGGAACGCAGAGCAAGTTTTTTCTCTATGGCGTTCGCGTCTTAGCGGAGGACATCCGCACCGCGCAGACCTTCGCGAGCGCCCTTGCGGCGCAGGGGCTTTCTCCCGGCAATGCGCCGCAACTTATCTCGCTGGACAAGAGCGATATCCGTTTCCCCCGCGCTTTGCAGTCCGTCCGAGGGCTTTATGTCTCTCCATCCGTGTGCAACGAGCGGCTTTGGAACCACCCGGACGCGCCCGAAACCCTGAGACGACTGCACCGCATGGCGGACATGAAAGAGTTGTCCGGTTTCTATCGCCTTCCTATTCCCGGCAGAGAGGGTTGTCCCGGTCTCCCGTTAGACGCCGGGCTGATGCAACCCGAGAAACGAGAGTCCGTTGGGCGTAGCGGGCTTCTGATAGGCGCGTTTATCGAAGGCGGGCGTGTCACGACGGAAGAGGCGCGTCTCCCGCTAGACGAGATGTCCAAGCACGGTCTTATCGTGGGAACGCCTGGCTCAGGCAAGACCTCGCTCTCCTTCTCTCTGCTCACGCAACTCTGGGAGCGGCATAGGATTCCGTTTCTCGCACTCGAACCTGCGAAGACGGAGTACCGCGCCCTCAAGGGGTTGCCCTGTTTTCAAGAGGAGATGTGGGTGTTTACGGTCGGGAATGAACGGGTCGCTCCATTTCGTTTCAATCCTATGGAGGTTCCGGACGGGGTGGCGGTTGGCGAACACATCTCTGCGTTGATGACCTGCTTCGGAGGGGCATTTCACCTGTTCGACCCGTTGCCGATGCTTCTCGAACGCGCTCTTCGCGCTACCTATGAGGAGAAGGGATGGTCGGAGTACGGTCTTGGCGGCGAAGAGCCGGGCATTGTCGCGCCTACGTTGAGCGACCTCTACCGCCATGCGCTTCGCCTTACAGAGACGAGTAGCTATCGCGGGGAGACATTGAGCAATATTCGCGGCGCGTTGGAGACGCGGCTGGGCAGTCTGTTGCGCGGCGCGAAGGGACGGTGTTTTCAGACAGAGCGTTCGCTCCCGATAAAGTCGCTTCTGGAACGCCCCGTGGTATTAGAGCTTGAATCGCTGAATGACGAAGAGAAAGCGCTTCTTATGCTGTTCCTGCTCTCCGCGGTGCGCGCCTACGCAAGAACGCAACGGCGTTCCGGCTCAGGGTTGCGGCACGTTTTGATGCTGGAAGAGGCGCACAACTTGATAGGGCGCGGCGAAGGGGCGACAAGTAGCGACCGCGCTAACCCCAAAGAGGTCGCTATCCGATACTTCACCCGGATGCTTGCGGAGATGCGGGCGCTGGGGGAGGGGATTCTTATCGCCGACCAGCTCCCAACCGCCCTCGCTTCGGAGGCGGTAAAGTCTACCAACCTGAAAGTGATGCACCGAGTCGTCGCTGAGGAGGACAGGCAGGTTCTCGGCGGGACGATGGCGTTGGACAGCGGGCAGTTTCAGCAGACTGCGACGCTTCCGGTCGGGCAGAGTTTCGTCTTTCAGGAGGGGTGGTTTCGTAGCCGATTGGTGCAAGAGTCGAACTTCAAGGAGCGTTACGGCTTGGTCTCTCCGCCAGACGACAGCGAGTTGCGAACGCGCATGGAGGCGGTTCTCGCCACGCCTGAACTCCAGAGCGTCTACCTTCCTTATGCAGGATGCGGTAGCGTGTGCCGTCTCTGCGACCCGCGTATTCGAGAACAGAGCGAACGCTGGCTGGAGCGGAAACGAGAAGAGATAAAGAGCGATTGGGAGCGAGATCCTGCGGGGAATCGACTGGCGATAGCGACAACCGCCTATTTCCATGATTTGGGGATTCCTAAAGAGGAGCGGGCGCGCCTGCACTGCCACAGGGTTCACTTTACCTCGCAGGTGTTGCCTTCCGTCTCACAGACAAACTCCAAGTAATCGGAGGGAGGGGTTCTTTGCCCAACGCACCCAAAAGGTATAGTTCGCGCAAATCTGCAAATAGGCAGGTCACGAATAACCTTTTTCTGAAGTGTTCTCGTGATAATACCTCTGCCTACGGATTCCGTGAGTAGTTTCCGTGACGGTTTTGCCTGTCAAACATACAGAAAACGCAGGATCGCTTGCAGTGATTTCCTTCCTGCCGAAAATCAGGTGTTTTCCGTGACCGCAAGGAGCCGGAAAACAGATTCTTACCGCCAAACATAAGTTATACTTTCCGGGTGAAGCCAATCTCCGGTAGTATTTAACACGGCGGGTTGGGCAAAAATCCCCAGGGAGGAGCCGTTCAGGTGGAACTACGTGAATTTGAGCAGGAAGCGACGGAGCAGGACGAACGCGGCGAGGAGATTGAGGGCGAGGTGCAGTTGCATAAGGAGCGCCTTGCGCTGTTGGAAACCGCGGCCTCCCAACTGAAAGCGGCTCTGCAAGAGGTTGGAAGCGAGGAGAGCGTAGAGGCTATCCAGAGCGCGGAGCAGGCGCAGGTCGAGACGGAGCGACGGATGGAGGAGTTAGAGCGCGAACGCGAGGAGATGCTGGAAGAGAACGCGGAGATGCAGGAGCGCGTGACGCAGGGCTTGGAGAAACGACAGAACGCGAAAGAGACCATCGACCTGCTACGAGATATGGACGCGCAGACCGAAGACAACGCGACGAATGAGGTAAGTCAGATGAAAGAGGCTTTGGAGAACGATATTCGCTACTTGGAGCTGGTTCAAGAGGCTATCTATAGCGCCCGTAAACGTCTGGACGCCATTGAGATTTAGGAGGAGCGCGCTTTGAAACGCTGTCTTATATGCTATAAAGAGTTTCCGGACGACCATCTCTTCTGTTCTGTGGATGGAGGCGACCTGGAGCCGTATCCTATAACCGATTTCGCGGATAGGGACGAAGATGCGGCGGAGCGTCCGTCGCAACGATTCCGTTTTGCGAGAGTCGGGGTTGTTTTACTGGCGAGCGTCGGGGCGCTCTGGTTTTACAAGACAGGGTGGGGAGGGTTGCGGTGGACTGTGTTTCGTCTCACGCATATATCTGTGTATAGACCCTCTTACTCGCCTGCATATCGGCGTCAAGAGCCTGAGTTACCTGTTATAACCTTGCCGCCAATCCCTGAGCGCGCGCCTCCTGTGACTCGCGAGGAGGAGTGGATGACCTATACGGACGCGGAACTACACTTTTCACTCTCCTATCCGCGTGCGTGGAGTGTAAAGCGCGTGAATCACCCGGGTCGTATTCGCGTGCAGTTCGATGCCACGCCAGAGGTCTACGTCGGAATGGATGTGAGTCCGTCGCCGCAGAACACCTTTGAAGAGTGGAAGAAGGCGCATGGAGGAGTTTTCTTTTCTCAAGACATGGAGAGTCGTTTCCGCAAACAGCACGGAGGGAATTATGGGCGTTTGGGTCTGGGAACGGCGACATGGGATGGCGTGGCGAGCGAGGAGTGGAGGTTTACGGTTCAGAAACCTATGGAAGCGCGAAGACAGTCGCGGCAGGTAGTGACGATTGTGAACCATCGCGCCTTTGGCATCCTTTTGACGGCTCCAGATGCCGAGTTTGCACGCTGGGAACCGCTTTTTAAGCGTCTCTTTGAGAGCGTTCATTTTACGGACAACGACCAGGGCGACGACTAATAATTTCGGAAAGACCATGCGTTGAGCGTGTCTTGCGATATCGCGTTTGGAGGTCGCCTTTATCTCAAAGAGGCGATTTTAGCCATTTTGAATCTAACCTCCGTCCCCTTCCCGCAACGGGAAGGGGCGACTAAATCGTAAACGGGCGCGGAGGAACGCAGATATTGAGAGTATAATAGCGTTTCGATACAGAAATCTGACGTTCTCCCGTTTGAGTAGGGCAGGGCGCTATTTTGAGAGGTAAAAATAGGCGTTGTCGCCTTGATGATGCCCACAACGTCTATTTCCGAACCCTATTGGGGGGCTATCTCAACGCCGAACAGGACGGGATAACGAAATGGCTAAAGTCGAGCTCTTGATTAAACTCACCCTAAATCTCGAGTTCTTCCCAACATTCATAAGCGTTGTTGAGGTCTTGTAGAACGGACTCAAATCGCTTTATGTCTGTCGCTAAAGACTCCTCCATAGCGCGGGTTTGAGGTCGCATATCGTCCACTAAAGCCCCTGCGGAGACATCGAGCGCATGGACCATCTCCATCGCCTTTTTGCGTTTCTCAAGCGCTCGCTCTACTTCCTCTGTGAGTTTTTCGTTCTCTTGAAGTATTGCTTCGCGCTCTAAGCGTAGGTCTTCCGTAATTTTGTCATTCTCTTCAATGACTATCTCGCCTATCTCTAGAGATTGTTTCACCCCTTCGCTCTGGATGCCTTTCAAAATGTCGCGTAACTCCTCAACGGCTCGGGCAGCGATAACGCACCGCGCCCGATGTAGCTCTACAGAGCCTTCTACCTCATCCACTCTCTCCACCTGCACCCATGCGACATTCTCTATCTCTCCGATCTCATTTTCCATACGGGTCTCCTTCCTTTTGGTAGTTCTCCCAAAAGCCTATCAAGGGGTCTATACTGGTTTGCCAGATGCCGTCCCGCGATGCTCTCGCCATCTCGCGTCTGCGTCAACTTCTTGTCTATTCTCCCAAAAGTTTCATCAGGGAGCCGTAGACAAATACCTGACCGCGTTGCCGTCCGCTCACCTCTTGCACCAGATGAAGAGGTTCCAACCGTTTCAGACTATTTATAACGGTTTGCGGTGTGACTTGAAGAGATCGAGATGCCTCCATGATGGTGAATACAGGTTTCCGTTGCATCCAGTGATGGAGGCGCAGAGCGGTTCCTGCTGACCTCCCCGTACCCTCAATACGCTGCCTGTCTTCGGCGGTCTGTCGGAAGATGGCTTGTGCAGTGCGAGTCGCCTGTTCCGCCGTCTCCGCGACTCCCTCTAAAAAGAACGCCACCCAACCTTCCCAATCGCCGTTCTGACGAACGGTTTGCAATAGGTCGTAATAGGTGGCGCGATGGGTCTTAAAGTAGAGACTCAGATAGAGTAGGGGTTGCTCCAGAGCCTTTTCGTAGACCAGCAGAAGAGGGATAAGCAGGCGCCCGATACGTCCGTTGCCATCCAGAAACGGGTGAATGGTCTCGAACTGCACATGAAGCAACGCCGCTTTGATGAGGGTTGGGGTTCGTTCGGGTATATCGTGCAGGAACTTCTCCCAAGCGTCCAGACAACCCATTACCTCCGTTGGCGGGGGAGGCACAAAGGCGGCGTTGCCGGGACGCGAACCGCCTATCCAGTTCTGGGACCTTCGGAACTCACCGGGTTGTTTGTCCTCTCCGCGCCCCTGAGCGAGCAAAACAGCGTGAATATCCCGGATAAGGCGTAGCGTCAAGGGATCTCCCTTAGCAATCCTGTCGCTGGCGTAGTTCACTGCGGCGACGTAATTGGAGACCTCTCGGACATCATTGAGGGGAACGCCTGGCATTTCCTCGCTCTCGAAGAGGAGCAGGTCGGACAGGGAAGACTGCGTTCCCTCAATTTGAGAGGAGAGGACAGCCTCTTTACGAACGTAGTAGTAGGGGTGTTACCAGCATAGCTGTCCCCAACCGCCACATTATCTTTGCTATCAGGTAAACTCCAGAAAACAGAGCGGAACCGCTCCGAATGTGGTTTCTCTCTCTGGAGGCGAAGATGAAGCGGAATTGGGAAAGCGAC
>JAPLCR010000204.1 GCA_026392135.1 Armatimonadota bacterium | reverse complement strand
TTAGAGATAACACCACTCCCGCGTCTATTCGGTGCCTTGTGTCCGTTTCAAGTCCGAGATGAACTGACTCAATGGGCGCACATACTCCTTCATACCTTGATGAGTGCTGAATTCGAGGTATTTCCGACTCTTATCACTCAGGTAAAACCTGTGTCTGTTCGCCCCCAATGTTACAATTTTATCTTCCGACAAATCCTCGTCGTAAGTAACGAGATTCCAGAGTTCGCGTATTTTGTAGCGGCTCAACGCCTCTCTGTCCGCGCTAGAAACCTGCTTCCATCTCTCGCGTAGCGTTCGCTTGCAGGAAATCCCGATAAGCCAGCCGTCCTTGCCCTTCACCCACTTGTCAACCTCTATATCGGCTTGAAAGTGTTCAGGGGCGTGAGTTGCCGTAATACGAAAGTAGGTGAATAGATAGGAAGTGACATCTTCAAGGCTACCGCCTGCCCGCGTCTTCCGTTTTTGCCCTAAACGACGCTCAAATTCCTGCACAAATGCTGTTAGTATAATGTCTGAATTGACAATCGATAAATCAGATAAACGCTCACGGAGGCGCGAAAAGGCGTGTACAACAAGCTCCCTTTCTGCATTAAGACAGCCTGTAACGCCGAGATCATCCCACGCGCTTATAACAAGAGCTATACCTGCTTGTCCCTGTGTCCCTAGTATCTGTTTTGCAGTGGCTTCGGCGTATACTTTATCGTCATTAGGTGCCTTTTGAATGGCTTGGTAGAGGGGTATTAGGACATATTCGAGGGTTAAAACAAACGCATTTACGTCTTCAATACTGTTGAACCTGATGAGAATATCCATCGCTAGTTGCATGGTTCGCTCACGGATGGCGGTCGCTCTCTTAACACGGGCTTCCAATCGGTTTAAGAGAGCGATGCCGCAATAATTGACCCGCTCTGCTTCCGTAATCTGGACACTCTCTACAATGACACGAAGTTCATCCGCGATTTGCTGCATCAATACGTTATCTTTTCCTACCACGCCGCCGTACTTGTCTGTATTGATAAGCATTCGGGCGAACCAATAGACGTTATGGTAAGGGTTCGCAATGGATAATGCCTCCATAGAGGTTTGGTCAGAGTTCATATCTGGTTCCACTCTTCCCCGTTTAGCCGTTTAATTGCCATCTCACAGTACTCGCTTGCGACCTCAATTCCCAAAAATGACCTGTTCAATTTTCGGGCAACATGGGCAGTCGTGCCACTCCCCATAAAGGGGTCTAGCACAAATTCGGCGGAGGTAGATGAGATAATACGGCTTATCAAGTCTACTGGGAAGGGTGCTGGGTGGACATTGTTCATCTCCTGCTTAAACTCCCAAATGTCTCCGTAATGGTTCGCTTCCGGAGCAAGGCGAAACTTAGGCTTCGCTATCAGATAAATCACTTCATAGGTGGGCAGGAAATAGCCCGCGTTGAAATTTATTCCGCCTTTACGCTTCCATATAATAATCTGGCGTATCGGAAAACCTGCCACTATATCCTGCCTATCCTGTAACAACCCTGCCTGTACACGCCATTTATGATTATAAAAGATTGCCCCATCTTCTTTGGTAAGGCGTAGCATCTCTGTGAGGCAGTTACGTTGCCACTCCGCGTACTCCTCATGGGGCATACAGTCGTCATAGTTCGCGTATCCCTGCATAAGGCGTGCATTCGCCCACTTTCCGCCGCTACCATTTTTCAATCCATTGCCTGTGGAATTTTTGAGATTGTAAGGGGGTGAAGTAACCATAAGGTCAAAGGTTTCGTCTGGAAGTGCTCGCATCATTCTCAAAGAATCGCCACATACAATTTGGTTTCTGAGAGCGTCTACTGGCATCGTTAACGCCTCCACCTCATTAAGATAACGGGAGGGCGATGGCGGTAGGCTTACTGGAACGTCTATTAGGCTGGATGTCGATAAAGGCAGGGATTTTTGCAATGAGGATTTAGACACAGAATGACTCCCTTAAACAAAATGGATTAGTAACTACTCACCCTATTCAAGAGAGTAGGGTTTACGTATAAAGTTTCCGAGAATAGAACTATGTTAACCCGTGAAGAGTTCCAATCTATCTATGACCAAGGTCCCGATACTGTTTTCGCGCTTATCCATGCGCTTCAAG
>JAPLCR010000216.1 GCA_026392135.1 Armatimonadota bacterium | reverse complement strand
GTCGCTTTCCCAATTCCGCTTCATCTTCGCCTCCAGAGAGAGAAACCACATTCGGAGCGGTTCCGCTCTGTTTTCTGGAGTTTACCTGATAGCAAAGATAATGTGGCGGTTGGGGACAGCTATGCTGGTAACACCCCTACTTGGTACTCGATACTGACTGTGCCGTCCGTCTGGATACCACCCCAACGACGATTCCACATTGGGTACACACTCTCTTTGACAAGCGCGGAGCCGCGCAAACCAATCGTGAGTATCGTAATGCGCTAGTTGCTCTCGCACCAGATGTAGCGCGATTGATTCCCCTACGCCGCGCCGTCGTGGAGTATCTGGCATGGAAGCATGTCGAGGAAAGCGAACAAGGCAAGCAACTCACTTCTGAACAGAAGAGAACACTGACAAAACGCATGAAGGACGTAGAAGATAACCTGCCTAGCTATGTCCGTGCGACCTACAATGTTCTGCTCGACTTGGATGAGGAAGGGAATCTACGCGCCCAAACTCTTAAGAGCCCTGATGCGCTCGGCATAAAACAGGGAGAAGATGTCCGCCCATTCGCACGTATCAAGGCGACTCTCAAGGGAGAAGACCGCCTGATTGTGGATGAACTCGCCCCGGAGCTACTTCTTCCCGGCAGTTATTATGAACTCTGGGCACCGGGAGAGACGGCAAAGAAAGCTCAAGAGATTCTGACAGCCTTTGCCAAATTCCCGCGTCTGCCGCGTTTCCTTTCCGCACAGATTTTCCGCAATACCCTAGCGCGGGGTTGCTCAGAAGGGGCCATGGCACTACGTCTCCATCGTCCCGACAAAACGTTCCGCACGCTCTGGCGTGTTCGTCCAAGTAACGAAGAATTGAGCCGCCCTGAACTGGAAGTGTTGCCTGCGGAGCAAGCCGAACTGACTGAACTTGACCCTGTCTTGCTCACCCCGGGTATCCTTCCGAATCTGTGGAAGTCCCCGACGGAACCAATACTACTGTACAATATGGCAGACTATTACAACGGCAAAAATGCTCCTACACTAAAAGAAGGATTGCTTGTTGCCGCCGTTTCAAAGGGAGTTCAACTCGGCATCCTTTGGGTACGCACGCCAACTCGATCCTATCTGAAAGAACTACTGCCGGTTGATGCGTTGACGGATACGCTAGAGCTCCTAGCCCCGCCGCCTGCTCTCAAATCAGAAGATCTACTACCCAACGTAATTCCCAATGTATGGGATAATAAAGAGGCAGAATTGGATACGATGTGGTCAACGGTAGGGGCGGAGCGTGGATATGCCGTACCGTGGGTCTTGATGACAGAGGCTATTGAGATAGGGCTACAACAACGGTTGTGGGAAGTCTCACCCAACAGTATCTGGCCTTGTGGAGAGGACAGAGCAGGGCAGGTGGTTCTTACTCTCGGAGTTAAATCCAAAGTCAAAGAGTCACATCACGGGATACAGTCACCTTTGCCAAACGATACTGTTACCGCAGGAGGCGCGATAACAGCTCTGGAACTGAGTAAAATCGCCGATATTCTGAGCGATCTAACTACAGAAACGCCATCGCTCACGTTTAGTTACGAACTCTTCATCACAGCAAAAGGGGAGGGCGCAGATACCGCCTCTATAAAGTTAAATGCGATTTTGGGGAAAGCAAGTAGCAAAATCAAGTTTGGAGGCTAATCAGGATAGACATAAGAGTTCTTTGCCCATTGAACCGAAAAGGTATAGTTCGGTATTGTCAGCCCCAATCTCCACCAAAGAGGGCAAGTAAAACCTCATAAAGCCATGTTTCCGTGAGAAATGAGTGCCTATCCATTCCGTCAATAGTTTTCGTGATTCTATCCCTCACGAACAAAAGCCCAACTATACCTTTTGGGTGCGTGGGGCACCCCCCCCCATCTAGTAGTTCCTCAAGGTAGTTTGGATAGTAGGGGCGAACCTATGTGTTCGCCCGGATGAGAGGGGAGAGACGCAGGTCTGCCCCTACAAGGGTACCTGCATCCTGCCTTGATAGAGTACTCTATCACATATAGTAGCTGTAACGAGCCTCTGGGGTATCTTCCTCACCCAAATATTTGAGGACGCTTCCCACGTACCGCGCCCCGCCTATTGTGATAGGCGATCCTCCATCGAACTGGGTATCGTTCCAATTCATTTTGGTCAACCCAAGAATCTCTTGAGCGAGGAAATGCGGCTCCTGATCCGTCTCTTCACATCGAAATTTCAATGGCGTAGGAACATACATTCCGGGATATGTAGAGAAAAAGTCCACACTTCCTCGCGTATATAAAACGTGATTTCGCTCGTCTAATGTGAGGAGTGTACCACGCAGGGGCGGATAGTTCCCTATCCGCATCAACCGGGTGTATGTACGACTCAAACTGATGAAGTCTATAAAGCCGATATTGCTGTCTTCCGCAGCTTGCCGAAACCCTTCTTTCTCCTCAAGTTTGAACGGAGAACTTTTATGCACCACGACGCGAGCAGGCATATTGTAATGTTCTTTGCGGTATCTCTGGAGGGCGCCAGTCAGTAGTTTGAATGCGTCCTCTTCTTCCAAGTAGGGCTTGCGGTCGTCCTTTGACTGTTTAGCCGCGCCCCCACGAACAATGATTCCATCCCCGCGCTCATTGAATACCTGTGCCATGCTGGTTTGCAAACGGGCACCATCGAGGGATATGTAAAAGCTGATGCCAACATAACAGGTGGTAGGCTGAGACGAGTCACGCACAAGACGCCATGGGGTTCCATTTGCTTTGTAGTACAAGGCAGTATGGATATTCCATGCGCGGGTTGCCTCGTCTTGAAGGCATCGTATGTCTTCTTTTGTTTTTGCCGACAGCCTAGGTTTTAACTTCTTCGTGGGGTCGTAGGTCATAGGTAGCACAAGCTGAATCGGTTTTTTGTATTTCATTGCCTGAGCTTTGAGCATATCCCGAAAGTTCAGGCGAATGATGCCGTCTTCGCCTACCTCTTCATTCTGCGCGTAGCTGTCCGTATCCTCGGATCGCATCAGTTCTAGTAGTTCTAGAGGAATCGCGCATATAATAACATCAACGGCAGGATGGTTCTCTGCAATATGCTCTATCTCACTCAGAAACAGATCCACCGCCTCAACAATTAGCCGGTCGGGATGGTTCCATCGCCCCAATCGCTCAAATTCTCTTTGCGGGATAGCACGGTGGAGTTGTGGTGATGTGACAAACGAAGCCCTATAGCTCACATCTGGTCCGAAACCGGGAAACCTGGGAAAGAGTTGGGGCTGATTGCTCTTTTTGGCTTCTATCCCCCCTTTGCATTTATCGAGCCATGCCTCAATGCCCTGAATAGTCTGTGGTGTTCCGATGAATCCCAAACGGATATCCTTGGGTGCTAATCGGTTGGCGAAGTCGAATGGTCCATAGTTCATCAACCCGAAGCGGATATCTATATGCTTTGCAGCTCCGAACTCTAATTCTGGCTCTTGAATGAAGTCTATTTTCAAAGCGGTAACCTCAATGTTCCTGTGTTAATCTGCCCTTGACTGATAGTATTCTCCTCTGTGGCTTCATCAGCATCGAGTGCCATTGCTTCCTCTTCCTCTTCTTTGGGGAGCCAGACTTTATCATCGATACCGATGGGCATCTCAAAGTGCTGTAACTGTCCAAAATTGAGAAACGGATGGTCCTCACTGAACAAATCATGTGGAGGAGAGAGGTACTGCGCCCAGAAATACACCTGCCCAAAAACGGCGTTGTTGCGCTCCATACGCTTAATACCCTGAAGTTTCTCTTCATAGAAAAAAGATAGATTCTGCCCATCACGAGTGTAGTGGTAAGTCGGATTGATTTCGAGATACCACTGATCTTCATGCCGCTGGAAGTAGTGACGAAATGCCATATGGCGGCAGTAAATGATTTTATCCTTGTCTTTCTTGTTCCGGTAAGCCTTAAAAACATCTCGGTCAGTTGCTTTTTGCAACCCTCGATAAGATATGTTCCAGTCAGAAAGGTCGTTGGAAGCACGGAAGAAATGGTAGCGTTTGTCCCTATACCACATGAGATCTGGCTTGAGTTTTTGCGTGAGACTCAGGTTGAGTAGTTTCACAAAGTCGCGGATAAAGCAACTCTATTTCTGTAAAAAGGGATGTATTCCCTCGGTTTTTGTATTTTAATCTTCTAAGAGAAGATAGGCTTTTCCGGTCTCCCACTCTTCGCTAATCTCCATGAGGATAGCGGAGACCAAACGCAAGCAGGAGGCTTCGGAAGGAAACAGAGTGGCTACCCGTGTCCTTCGGCGCACCTCCTTGTTCACACGCTCCAATCCGTTGGTGGTTCTCAAGAGCCTGCGATGCGCTTCTGGAAAGGAGAAGACCGTCAGGCTCTCTGGAACATTCGCTTCCATCCAATCGGCAAGTTTGGGCATACTCGGACGATACTTCGCCACCGTGCGCGAAAGCAGAGCCTCCGCCTCCTGTCGACAGGGAGCCGAAAACACAGCGCGAATATCTCCTGCCACTTCCGCTTTCTTCTCCTGCCGCAACACGTAGGCTTGCGCGTTCTGCTGGAGGTGGAACTGACATCTCTGCCAGGGAACTCCTCCAAATACGGCGCAACGGGCGGCTTTGAGCCCTTCATGGGCGTCGCTCACGACAAGGCGCACTCCCGAAAGACCCCGCTTGACCAGTGAGGAGAGGAACTCGCGCCAGTGGACTTCATGCTCCGAGAGAGAGACCGAAACGCCCAGTATCTGTCGTTTCCCGGCTCTGTCCACTCCGACAGCGATGAGGACAGCCGCTTTTTGCACCGCTCCCTCCAGCCGCACGCTCTCGTAACGTGCATCCAGATAGAGATAAGGGAACCCCTCTAAAGGACGGTTCCTCCAAGAGGTGAGAACGGCGTCCATCTCCGCGGCGGCTCGACTGACCTGCGTCGAGGAGACCTCCACTCCGCAGAGAGCTTCGGTGATAGCCGCGACTTTGCGTGTGGACACGCCCTGCACATACATCTCGGCTATCGCGAGTTTGAGAGCGCGTTCCGAGCGTAGCCCCTTCTCCAGAGCGGACGGATAGAAGGCGCTGGAGCGCACCTGCGGGACGGAGACCTTGAGTTCTCCGACACGGCTGGTGACGGTCTTGTCCTTAAAGCCGTTGGCGTAGTCATGGCGTTCGGAACTCCGCTCGTAGGGTTGCAGTCCCAGATACTTCTGTCGTTCCGCTTGCATGGCGAGGTTGAGCAGAATCGTCAAGGCTTGGGGCAAGGCGTCCAGTCCATTTTGGCAGAGACTTTCCAAAAGCGGCTCTGGCAGTGTAGAATCTAAGTGGCGGGTCATAAAAGTGGAAATCCTTTCAGTGTCGTAACCGAGTAGGATACACCATGACCTGCCAATAAAGCAGATACACATTTTACAGAATACAGTTTACACTACCAAGTCGCGCTTCTTGTTCTCATCTTCTGTATAAGCCCACTCACAAGCATTGTCCTCTTCGACCGTCCCCACATCACATAACTTGCTCCATGGATAACTACGCAAGTCGTGAAAGGAGCGAATCTGCCCTTCTGCTAGAACCCATTCACAACCAGCATCGGGTGAGTGTTGGTTCAAGAGATTCCATACTGCCCCCGGTGTCCTTAAATTGGTATAAGCGGTATAAATAGAAGGAGTGAAGGAAATTAGAGGTAATAGATTCGAGTAGACAATTTCAACTTTTGGGGTAGGGGAGAAGTAAATACCGCAATCTTTCGGAACCGCTAGATCGGCAACCACGCTTCTGCTTGAAACGTCGAATCTGTTGAGAACCTTATCAAAATGGATTTTTCTGCTCTGCCTGAGCGCAAGAGTGTTGAAGTATCCTTGAAGGAAAACCCAATAGGCTTCATCCGTTTTGGGTCGGGATACGATTAGGACAACAGGGACGTTACCACCGAGCCAATACTCTAAATCACGCTCATCACAAAGATAGGTGAAAGTTGTAGGGGTTTCTGCAGTGAAGTCACCAGCTGTACCTTTGCTCTGAACACCAATAATACAATTTGTCACTTCGCCAGTGACTGTATCGCGGATTTCAATTGTGCCATCTATCCCTGCCTCGACTCCGCCAGTTTCATAGAAGACAAAGCCCATATCTGCAACTATCTTCTGAATGAGGGTTATTGCTTGTTTACCGATGATGCTGTTGTGATGAATTTTCTTAGGTGCCATAATCTTCTTGCAGGGTATAGATTTCTGTGTTAGAAGGGAGAGAAGCTGGCTACCTAGCGAGATAGCTGGCTAGCCCTATATGTTTTGATATGGTACTTTATGATCTGTTAGTTCGTTTTCAATCAACATTTCCCGAAAAGGCGCCCTAAGCGGAGAGGCCACCCAGACAGATGAACTAAGCGATCCTTCTGCAAACTTTGATCAAGAATTTCCGCTTTTGTGAGCCTCGACAGCGTTTCCCAATCTCTATCAAAAACGTAAGTTGCATTCCCATAATAAGCACTTTCCAAGATGAAGAGCGGCTTTGAGGGAAACCCGAAGATAATGTATCCATGAAAACCTGCTGTGCCTATGGCAACGAATTCTGGCTCATAGCCGCTGACCGTCTCAAGCCTCATAACGATGGCTCCTATATGCCCTTTCTTGGCTCGGTCAATAATTGGTTGCACGGCACTTCGTACCTTTTCCCAAGGATACTTTCCGGCAGGAAGTATCTGCCAGTTTAGGCGATGTGTTGCGAGTGAAGTTGTAGAAGCCAAGGTAAGGGTAAACACTTCGCACTCACCAAACAGCTCAAGGCAAACATTCATAGCATGGAGGAAGTCTAAACTACCCGCATTCTCATAGAGCAGAGGATCTGTCACGATAAGTAAACGCCCCTGATTGTCCAAAACGGCTTGAACCTCGACGCTTGGTGGAGGAATGAACTCGCGGGGATACCGTTGATACGGCACATCCTTGAAGTCTGAGCGTTCGACCTCTTCTTTTCCGTGCCACTCCGTCCAATGCCATTCTACCTGCCGATACGCAGTCTCCATGGGAAGGTCGCGGCGAATTTTCATCTTACCCTCAGCATTAAACCGAGTTACAGGTCCTATGAAAGTAGGAAGTATGCGGTCACCTATAACCGGCTTCACAGGAAAGCCTGCCTGTTTTATTCGTTCGGCGTTATGCTCAGTGTAGACAATACCGAGGCACAATTCTTGCCCTCGGAAATTATCAGGAAGATGGCGTTCCAAATTGCGAATACGTTTTTTTTGGATGATCATTCGTGATATGACAACCTTTCTCCAGCTAAATCGCTGAAAGGCGAAGAGGGTAGCGGCCGCTACCCCTTCTATCTCTCTTGCCTACTTGCCCCGACCAGAGCCATTTTTCGTTGGGTCAACCAGTGTGTATGTTGACCCAGGCTTGGGTGTAGGTGGCAGTTTTGTCCCTTGCGGAACAGTTCGTTCCGGACCATGCCCACCACGCGGACCAACGATTTCATACTGACCACTGCGTGGGGCTACCTGACCGGGTTTCAAACCACTTGCTGTTTTCGCCAATTTCATCACCTCCCTTCTTGAAAATACAATCCGCTGATATGCTAATATGCGTATTAGCATACTTGAAAAGATAAAAAAATCAAGGGGTCATAAAAGTTCGCCTTGCACCGATACTGCCGCGCAATCCACAATGTAGCCAAGTTGTTGAAGACGAACCCGTGCCGCCACAGCTGAGACTTGGTATCGTAGAGAAGCTTTTTGAATCAAATTTTGTGCTAGAGGACTCTCAAGCGACACTGCAGTTGTTCCATGTTGCCCTAGGTATTGAAGCACCCGGGGCTTGACGTGGCTGATAGGCATAAGCAAGGCTCCACTGACGTACCCTGCCTGCCATTCGAGCCAGTCTGTTTCAGATGCAGTTATGACACTGGAACGATACGTTACCAAAACTAACTCCAGCTCGTTTCCGAAAAAGTCAAGGACAAGTTGCGCCTTCTTCATCTCGTAAAAGGGACCATGAAAATGTACATGACCGAACTCATGAGCAAGCGTAGTCCGTAAGCGATTCTCATAACGCGCTTCGCTCGAAAGAATTTCTGAGATATGAACGTCAGGCTTCTTCCGTCGGAAATCAGTTTTGCCTTCTTCACCTTGGTTCAGCGTTACGTACAAATCTAAATCTGCCTTTGTCTCAAGGAGACACTTCAAATCCTCAGTACATATCGGTAATTTGACACACCCGTACTTCTTAGTCAGAAATTGAGTAATGATTCGGTCACACTCTAAGTCTAACTCACCATCTTCAAAAAAAGGACGACATGAAAAGCGACCTGTTTTATCCGGTATCAGTCTCATCGCTGTTTGTTGATCACCTTCCGAAAAGCGGTGTATGCCTCTAGTACTAAATCCTCGTCAACGTCAGCTTCCTTCATATCTGGGGCAAGTTCCCCTGCACAATAATACAGTTGCTCCGCAGGAATCAGAAGAACTTTGGAAAATTGTTCGATTAAATACTCGTCCGGTACATTGCGTCGATCTCGTTCCAAGTCATTAAGGTACTGTGGAGAAATTGGCTGCCCATCTTCTTTAACGATTTGGGCAGATAGTTCCTTTTGACTTATCCCAATTTCCTTTCGCTTCTCTGAGATTATCTCGCCGAAGGAGGGCATAGTTGCCTCGATTCTTGTGTGTTGAGTGTAATACGCTGATAAGCATTTTAGCATATTCTGCCAATAAATGCAAGTACTCAAAGTATTAGTCCTTACATTTTCCACCCTAGAACCAAGGTTACTTTGCCCTTGACGGATCCACACATCGAGGGTTTCCACTGACCAGTCCATTAAATAGGATCACCGCACAACGCAATCCCGATAATCTAGGTCGACAGATTCAAGCAGAATCATTGTCCTTACACGCACGTGCGGGGGGTACCAGCATATCTATCATCTACCGCTATCGGGATAGACTGGAGAGCACTGAAATTGGGCAGGATCACCTTGAGTTTATATCTTGATCTTCTCGATTTCATCGAGACTCACTTCATCATCGCGCCGGTCATACAGGCCCGTCGTGCGCGCCGACTCGTGGCAGGCCAGCTTCTGCGCGAACTCCAACGTGCCATCGTTCATAAGGTAGTTGGTGATGCCCGTCGCTCGAAAAGTATGGCAGCCGATCTTGTCGCTGACGCCCGCGTCGTGGGCGCGGCGTTTCACCATACGAATGGCGTCGTGGCGGTCCATCGCGTGTTCCGTCAGCGTTCGCTTCCTGCCTTCAGCGGTTCGGAAGAGGGGAGCCTTCTTGTCGTCCGCGATGCCCGCCGCCTCGATGTATTCGTGCAGGTACTTAATCAGGTTGTGGTGCGCGAACACCTCATGGAACTTGCCGCCCTTTTCGTGGAGGCGCACCTTCCACTGGATGCCGGTCTGGTAGAAGTCCTCGACCCGCATATTAATGACGGCGCTCACGCGGGCGAACGTGTAGACCATCGTGCCTATCAGCGCCCTGTCTCTGAGACCGACCAGGTGGCTCGTGTCTATCTTACGGATGAGCTTCTGCGTTTCGTCCTGGGTCAGCACCGGCGTCTTGCCTTTCTTGGTGCTGTACTTTGGACCACGAACGCTCGCCGCCGGGTTGTTAGGAATGACCTGTCCAATAACCAGATTATCGAAGAGCATTCGGAGCGCCGCGAGGTGTTGCTTGACCGTCTGCGGGTGGCGTTTCTCTTTAAGTTCCTTCGCGTAGGTCGCGACGACAAACGGCTGGAGTTGCTGTAAACCGATGCCGCGCTTCTCGCACCATGCGTCGAATTGACGGACGGCGCGATAGTATGCCATGCGCGTGTTGTCGTTCTCTATCTCCGCCGTGAAGAAGTTGACGAAGCGCAGTCTCGCCTTGTCGCCCGCGTCGGTGATCAGCTTCGGAAGGTTCAGCTCCGCCGGCAACGACATCGCATGAGCGCCCGTATCGCCAGCGAGCACCAGTTCGCCTTTTGGCTCCGGCGTCGGCAGCAGTATCGCTCCCTCCCCTTCTCCGCCCATCTTAAAACTCTGTGTCATTTCCGCCCCTGTAGTGCCAAATAGTGCCGAAAAAACCACCCCACCTCACGGTCTCTATTATGGCACATAACGTCCTTTATGCGCTATCACTTTGGAACAGACGAGCCATTTTTTCAGCGCGACTTTGCTAATTGCATGGCACTGTGCAAACTGGCGTTCTATCCTCCTATTCGGGGTAGGGGATTGTCCTTGCTGAATTTGCGAATGTGGCAGATTGACACATTCTACTTTGTGTGGCATAATGACACATGGAACAGTTTCACCAATACCGAGGAGGTACCATGAACACAGCGTCCGCCACAGGAACCGAACAGACCGCGCGACTCAGTTGCCGCGTCAACCCGCATATCAAACAACGCGCGGAAGAGGCAGCCGCCCTGTTGGGGCAGTCTATGACCGACTTTACCGAAGCCGCCCTGAAAGAAAAGGCGGAAGCCGTCCTGGAACAAGTCCACAAAATCCAACTCTCAGAACGCGATTTCGAGCAGTTTGTAGCGGCGGTTAATGCCCCGAAGCCTCCAACTAAAGAGTTGGTTATCGCTATGCAGGAGTACGAAAGACAGCGCTCTCAAGAACCTGAGGGGAACTGGTAGCTCATGTCCGTTGTGGAACTGCTTCAAGCGCATCATGACCGCAAGGGTTTTGATTGCGGCAAACCCTCGCTCAATGAGTTCTTGCAAAAACAGGCGCGCCAGAACGCCGACCGCAACGTAGGAGTGACCCACGTCGTCGTGCCGGAAGCGGGAAGAACGAGAATCTTGGGATACTATACAATCGTGACCCGCACGATTGAGAGCGCTCTTGTCCCGAATAACAAGAAGCTCCCTTGCGGTCCGCTGGGCGTCGTATTGTTGGGACGCTTGGCCGTTGACAAGAACGCGCAGGGTCAGGGGTTAGGCAAGCGGATGTTGCTCCGCGCCCTTCGACAAACCGAACAGGCGGCGAGAGAGATAGGCATCTACGCTCTGGTTCTGGATGCCCTGGATGAAGAAGCGCGCTCCTGGTATCTGCGCCTGAACTTCGGGTTCGAGACGCTCGCTGATGACCCCAATCACCTTTTCTTGCCTGTGGGTGTCATTCGTCAATTAGGTTTGTTCGAGACACACGATTCAGAATCGTAACGCGGGGTTCTTTGTCCATCCCCCCGAAAAGGTACAGTTACGGCATCCAATCCGTGAAGGGTTGCCCCACGGGAGCATAGTTCACTTGTTACGGAGGGAGGCTATTTTTGCCTGCCGGGCGTCATTCGGATTCGGCGAAGTCAGACGTGGAGTTTAAACGGCGGCGCAATTCACGGCGCACAGCGTTACCGGGCTGCATCCGACGCTTCGCCGCCTGCGGTTCAGCCACTACCAGGGGGAAACCCAACAATCGCGCACTGAGCCGCCATGTCCTACATAAGCATCGTTATCTTGAACGAATCGCTGAAATCAGGTTACTTTCGAGATGAAAAGTCCAGTAAAGCCAGGCTGCTCAATCCTAGATTATCTTGTAGACCGCCCGAAACAGAGGTGGAAAAGCGTCAAATGTCTACAATAACGCCTACAAAATGCTACGTGGCGGTTCAATGCAGCAATGTTGGGTTTCCCCCTACCAGGTGCGCGCGGCTCGCGCGTGTGAACTTGATCGTTGGGCAGCAAGATGACTTTTCAATGCAGCACGGAGGCAAGACCCGCAGATGAACAGAATTGAAGAGCAAACATCGCTACAATTGTCTGCGCTTGCTGAAGTGAGCGATAGCTTGCAGAAGGCCGGCATCGCCTACTGGTTGTTCGGCGGCTGGGCAGTCGACTTTTACGTTGGGTCGGTAACAAGGTTGCATGACGATGTGGATCTGGCGGTGTGGTTCGTGGACGCTTCGCAGATTGCGAAGTTGCTTCTGGAGAACGGCTGGCATCATGCACCATTCGACGATGAGGACGGCGGGACGGGATTTGAGCGCGGTGGGATCCGTCTCGAGTTAACGTATCTGGTTCGCGACGACGACGGGCTTGCCTCCATACCTTTGCGGTCTGGGGCGGTCGTGTGGCCTGGGAAGGATGGGTTGGCGGACGATGTCGGTGAGCTGCGCGGAGTGCAATCGCACCTCATTGGAATTGCATCTCTCCTCCATGGTAAGTCAACGCCTCGCGATGATCAGGAAGATGCCGCGAAGGATCGTGCTGACTTCATACAACTGTCCCGGCTTCGGGCATGAGCCGTGAACGCCTGGCAGGGAGTGAGGCTCGTTTCAGATGAGATAGTGAAAAGTATGCGCCTCGGCTATAGGGGTCTGACAACCAACGGAACGGATTCGTACGCTAAGCCCAATTTCAATCTCAAACCTGTAAAAAGCCATCGGTTCCGCACGGGCAGCCAGAACGAGAAAAAACGGATGTTGAACGCCTCTTATGCCTCTCAGAACCCCTCGCAAAATCAAATTCTGAACACTTGATAGTCGTTTCAGGACTTAACGTACGTTTTCGGTCGGAAGATTGTCAGACCCCTCATGAAAAGAGGGGCAACCCTTCCGTAAGGCGCTGGCACACAAATTCAAGAGTGCCTGTTCATGAGCCATGGACTCCTTGATACAAGAGACTTTGGGGCGCATAGTGCCCCAAGTCTCTTGTACGCTCTCACAATAGAATGCAGGTCTCAACTAACTATCGGAGTGGAATTTCCCCTCTGCTTGATGTAGAGGTCTAAGTTAACCCCAGTATTGGGTTAAGATATGTAGACAAATGAGTCGAACAGATTTGTGTGCAGATTTCTGGCGGTGGTTCCGAGTACAATGGAGTTATCACAATTCCGATACTCAGGAGCCACCACCATGAACAGTATAGTAGAT
>JAPLCR010000355.1 GCA_026392135.1 Armatimonadota bacterium | reverse complement strand
AGGGGCTGAAATAGACTCTACAGCAACTATCATCGCGCCTGTTCTCATTGGGAAGAACTGTAAAATCAAGGGCGGGGCGGCAGTGGGTCCCTACACAGTTTTAGGCGATAACTGTATCGTAGAAGACAATGCGACTATTCATCGCTCTATCCTGTGGGACAACGTCTATGTGGGGTACGAATCGCGATTGAATGCCTGTACCGTTGCCTCTCACACGACAATTAAGCAGAACTGTACGGTTCAAGAGGGGGCGGTTATCGGAGACCGTAACCGTATTGAAAATGACTGTACCATTCGCACACAGATCAAACTTTGGCCCGACAAAATCATTGAGGCAGGCAGCACTGTCACGATGAGTCTTATTTGGGGGCAGAAGTGGGCAGGTTCTCTCTTCCGCAACACGGGTGTGATGGGAATTGCGAATATCGAATTGACACCTGACCTCGCGTGTAAACTAGGTGCCTCTTTTGGAGGATACCTCAAGCGCGGCGCGACGGTGGTGACAGGGCGCGATTCGGGGGCAGTGTCTCGGATGTTGAAACGCGCCATGATTTCGGGGCTTCTTTCGGTGGGTGTAAACGTACTAGACACGCGCTCTATGCCACTACCTGTTATCCGTCACTCCATCTTGGGGGCAGGGGCGGGCGGCGGAGTCCACGTTCGCATCACTCCAAACGACCCGCGTATGGCGGTCATTGAGTTCTTTGATGAACAGGGTATCTACGTCTCGAAGAACGCCGAACGCAAAATTGAGACGATATTCTTCCGCGAAGACTTCCGCCGCGTGGATGTTGAGCAGGTGGGAGAGCTAGAGTTCGCAGGGCGCGTAGTAGAGCAGTACGCAGAGGCTTTCTATCATCGGGTTACTGCGAGCGCAATCAAGGAGCGCAAACTCAAAATCGTTGCAGACTTCGCTTATGGGCGTTTGGCGAACACCTACCCTGCCTTGCTTGGCAAAATGGGGTGTGAACTGGTCGCTCTCAACGCCTATCCCGACATAACAAAAACGCCGAAAACTCCTGATGACCGTAACAAGCTCATGCCTAAGTTGGCAACACGCTTCTGGCAATGATGACGGTACTTCATGCGCGAACCCATGAGAACGCACGCATTGCGGTTCCTGTGACGGCTCCGCGCATGATAGAGCCGCTTGTCGCTCTGCATGGCGGCACGGTTATTCGCACTAAGACCGATGTGCGCGACCTTATGGGCGTGTGCGCGAGTAAGGATGGGAGCCGTCTAGCGGACTTCGCGGGAGATAGCAACGGAGGCTTTATCTTCTCCGATTTCCAACCGAGTTACGACGCTATGTTCGCCCTCGCCAAACTTATGGAGATGCTCGCAGTAACGGATATGCGTCTCTCTACGCTTGCAGAGCAGCTACCGAGCGTTCATGTTGCGCGGGCACAGGTGCGCTGTCCTTGGGAAATCAAGGGGCGTGTTATGCGTGTTTTGACGAAAGAGGCGGACTCGATTGCAGAAGCCGACGGGAATCAGGTGGAGCTGATAGACGGTATCAAGTTCTATCAAAAAGAGGACTGGGCACTGGTTATTCCTGATGCCTCTGAACCTTACTTCCACGTCTATGCGGAGGCGGGTTCTAACAGTGCAGCACAAGGGATGCTGTCTAAATATGTAGAGAAGATTGAGCAACTACGCGGATAAAGAATGTCGCGCTACTTGATCGTTTTTCCAAAGTATCGCTTGACAATAGTATCGATTCGTGATACTATTGTCAAGCGATGCAACGTACACTGTTGCATCGCCTGATTACACTAAGATTATTCTATTTCACATTCTATCTTAGCTCTATACATTTATTTTTGTAAATATGGTTCGTAAAAACGAAAACGAAATGGGAATCATGGTATGAGCGTCCAATTTAAGTGCGGGGAAACAGAGCAGATTTTTCACGGCGCGGTATCGAAGGTCTTACCTGCCGACATTCAGAAGATTGCACGGCGCAAGATTAGAATGCTTGAGGCGGCTATTAACCTTAACGATTTGAGACAACCTCCGGGGAATCGGTTGGAAAAGTTATCAGGAAATCGTGAAGGGCAGTGGAGTATACGAGTGAATGACCAGTGGCGCGTCTGCTTCGTTTGGAAAGACGATAGGGCGTATGAAGTAGAGTTGACCAAACACTACAAATAGGTAGTCTTGAGGATTATGCGATGGAACAACTAGAAAACATTCATCCGGGCGAAATACTCCAAGAAGAGTTCCTGTCTCCTCTTGGGTTAACTTCCTATCGGCTGGCGAAGAGCATTGGGGTGCAACAGACTCGTATTGAGCAGATATTAGACGGGAAACGCTCCATTACCGTAGACACCGCTCTTAGGCTAGGACGCTATTTCCAAGTCACGCCTCAATTCTGGCTAAACCTACAGCAGATGTACGATATTGAAGAAGTACAGAATAACATAATGCGTCGTATGGTGTATGAGCGTATTCGCCCGTATGACGCGCAACCCCAAAATAAAGAACACGCCTCCAATCCTTGATTTAAGTCTGGAGACGTGTTCTTCTGAAAAACGCTGGGGGACGTGGATTCGAACCACGGTAAACGGCGCCAAAGGCCGTTGTCCTGCCGCTAGACGATCCCCCATTATGTATAAAAATAGTATACTCTCTCAAAAACGATTCGTCAAGATAGGGCTTCACACTTCCCCTTACTAGGAGGGAAATTATAGAGTGGAAGCCGCCTTTAGAAGGAAAACACCATGAAGGTTATTGTCGCAGGAACGATTCCTATCAACCCCGCACTACGTGAAGTGGCAGTAAACGCCGTTCTCAAATGCACTGCAGAGACCAAGAAAGAGGCGGGTTGCCTCGCGTATGAGTTCTCCGTTGACCTCGTAGACCCAAACCTCTTTCACCTATACGAACTGTGGGACGAAGCTGCCTCCCTCGACGCGCACATGAAGCTCGCGCATACGGTGGAACTCCTCGCCCTTATGCCCTCTTTTGTGGGCGGACAAGCGAACATAGGGCGATTCTCGGTATCGGACGGCGGCGAACTGCTTTAACTAGTATCTCTCCCTGAAGCGGAGAGGACTCATGCTAGGCGGAAGTTGGCTAGACATAGAAGGGATGTATATGGGTATGACGAAGGCTGAATTTTTGGATGTGATAGCGGATATTGTTGAGGCAGAATCCGGTGATTTGGATGGTAGCGAAACGTTGAAAACGCTGGACGGATGGGACTCGCTAGCGCGTCTTAGCCTTATCGCGGTGATAGACAAGAGGTTGAAAACAACCCTCTCTGCCAACAGCGTCAACGACTGCGCGACTATCAACGACATCGCCGCGCTTCTCGGCGACAACATCACGGACTGACACGTAGATATGGGCAGAAACCCGCTTCAACGAACTGCACAAATCCTCTGGGAGGAGGTCGCTAACCTTCACCCGCGTTATCGCCTCTGCGATTGGGCTATCTCCTGCCTGCCGCACCTCTGTTTTAACCGCACGCGTGCGTTGCTCTACCGGCTTGCGGGCTTCTCTATTGGTAAGAACGTCTGCTTTATGGGGCGCGTACATATCAGCGGCGGGGGGAAGATACAGGCGCGTTTTCGTCTTGGCGACGACGTGCTAATGAACTCCCCCATCCTCTTTGATGTGAACGCGCCCATTACTATTGGCAACAGCGTGAGTATCGGACACGACGTAAAGTTTATCACGACCTCCCATGAGATTGGAACGCCCGATAAGCGTGCAGGAACTACTACCGCCGCCCCGATTGTAGTGGAGTCGGGTGTCTGGATTGGCGCGGGAGCCACTATTCTTGCAGGAGTGACGCTAGGACATGGCTCTATCGTAGGGGCGGGAACCGTCGTCAACGCCTCTGTTCCTCCCAATACCCTCATTGCCCCCAAACCCAACCGCCAGATTCCACTCCCTCCGTAGAAGTATTTTTGCAATTTTGCCACATTTTTCATACACTGCCCCGAAACTCCCCCCATTGTTTACGATTTGTTTACGATAGGTCGGTATACTATGCTTAAGAACGGTATCTATCCTCCGCTATAAGGAGGAGGCTTGCGCCTTAGGGCGTAACACACCCCTAGTTCGAGGGAGAGGAGAAGGAATATGGATGGTTTCGACCGAAAGAGTTGCCCTGAATGCGCCGAGCGGATACCCCACGCCGCGAAAAAGTGCCCCTTCTGCAAATCACCGCAAGGCAAAACCTGGTGGACAAAGAATCCTGTGCTACTTGCCATACTGCCGGGACTTCTCTACATGGCGTTTGCGCTCAACTCTCTGCATAACACAACAAGCAAGCCCAACTACTTCTTTTCGGACTATGTGCAGAGGGTTCCGGTTACGTCGTCTGAAATGAGCTTAGAGACAAGCGAGGGTTCGAGAACCGTCACCGTCGTCGGAACTATCCGCAACGATACCAATATCCCCTGGGAGCACCCTGTCATTGAGGGGCAGTTTTACGACAAGTCGGGCAAACTCATAGACGTTGTGGAAGATTTCTACAGCTCCATGACTCTCATGCCGCATCAGGAGCAGGCGTTCCGCATTAACGGCGAGGCGAGCAGACCAGCCGCAGCCTACGCAAACCACAAAATTTTCCTGCGCCATGCAGGCGATGCCTACCATTTCTCACGCTAGAAGGGAGCAAACAGTGGACAACCTAGACCGAAAAGTATGCCCGCACTGCGCGGAGCGCATTCAAAGTGCCGCGAAAAAGTGCCCGTTCTGCATGACGCAGCTGGTGAAGCCCAAATGGTATAAGAACCCTCAAAACCTGTATTTTCTTCCAATGGCGATAGTTTTTCCGTATATCTTTTTTACTACCTCGAACGCTAACAACAGACCGACACTCCTATTCGCGAACTACGCTCAAAAGGTGAACATCCTATCAACCGAAATGCGCTTCGAGAACACTCTACGGTATCATACCGACGGCACAAAACGCCCTGCCCGCACTGTCACAGTGCTTGGAACCGTCCGCAACGACTCCGATGTCACTTGGAGCCAGCCTCATTATGAGGCGCAGTTCTACGATAAAGCGGGAAAACTCATAGACGTGCAGACGGAAGGAAGTATGCACGTCGCCCTTGCCCCACATCAGACTCAGGCGTTCCGTATACAGACGACGGCGCATAGCCCCTTCGCCAACTACGCCAGCGTCAAGGTGATAGTTCGTACCGCCGAAGATGCTGATAAGTATCTACGCTAACGCGAAGCGAAAGGAGCGGAAAGATGGAAGATATTGACCAGAAGCGTTGCCCTGAATGCTCTTCACTCATCAATTTCGGCGCGCAAAAGTGTCCGTTTTGCCTGTCTCTACAAACAAAAAACGCGGAACAGAAGGTGTGGGTTACTATCGGGGTTCTGATGCTAATGGCTTTGGTGTTTTTTACATTTACGTTAAAGATAACAAATCGCCATTACAATCGCTTCACTGACTACACGCAAAAAGTGCAAATATCCTCTTCGGAGTTTCGTATTGAGAAGAAAGAAGAGGGGAGAG
>JAPLCR010000054.1:8519-14027 GCA_026392135.1 Armatimonadota bacterium | reverse complement strand
CTGGAACCTACAAAGCCGCGATAGACACCAGCAAATTAACGATAAGCATCTCCAATTTTTCGGTAAACTACTTGAGTAGCGGCTCGCTCTCGCAGACAGTGGCTATGACCCTTAACACGGGTAATTTCCGTACCGCTAGCCCCAACTACGCCTACCCCGCGGGAGCGTTGACTGTACCCGCCGGAACTCTGAGCATTACGGCACTCACCGCAACACAGAAGGCGAACACAAGCGGCGTGGGCAAACTTACCTCGCTAGGAAATGGCTCCTACTCGTTTACTGCGGCTCTTACTGCGACGATGAATATGTCGTTTAAGATCTTCGGTACGGGACCTTACCCAGTTCAAGTTCCTATCGTAATGACATTGTCGGGCACGCTTACGAAGAACAGCGACGGCACGTACACCGTGTCTACCTCAAACAGCATTAACGCAAACCGCGTTATTGATGTGAACTTCACCGCGCCTAAGTTTGGAGTGGGCTTGCCTGCGGGAACGTCCAAAGCCTATGTTTGGGTGAACATGACAGTGAAACAGGTGAGCGCGGCAGTAAGCGGGACGTGCGCCTTCGTCGCCAATGGTGTAAAGCAGTAGATACCCACTTAGGGGAGCGAAAGACAGAAAACCACCCTGCCAACAAATGGCAGGGTGGTTTTGGTTGTGTAAGGCTGTGTTTTCTACTTCGCGCCCGCCTGTTTCAACGCCGCCGCAACGTCGGGGTGGTCACGCGCCCACTCCAACGCCCCTTGCCCCTTACGGTCTTTGGCGTGAACATCGGCTCCCTTTGAAATCAGTAGTTTGACCACCTTCGTATTGCCGCCAAATGCCGCCCAAAGCAACGGAGTCATGCCTTCGGGGTCTGTCGCCTTGAGGTCGGCTCCTCGCTCTAACAGAAGCGCAACAATCGCCTCCTGCCCCTTTAGGCTCGCCAGCATAAGCGGAGTGCGCTCCGATTCGTTCTTCGTCTCTCTGTCCGCGCCCTGGTCTAGCAATGTTCGCACTATTGCGGTATCGCCTTTACGTATCCCTTCAAGCAGGGCTTGTTTATCCTGCTCACGCTTTGCGGAGAGGTTGCACCCTGTAATGGAGAGAGTTATAGCAAAAATCAGAGCGGTGCAGGTGGACGCTTTTTTTTGCGTGTTTTGCGATTCGCTGTGCATCTCTTCCTCTAATCCGCCTCGTAAGCGTCTGATAACCGACCATACTCTTCTAGCGAGAGCGTCTCCCCGCGTCGGTTTCCGTCGATACCTACTTTCGCAAGGAACTCTTCCAGCCGTGCGCGGTCTTCCATTCCAAAGCCTAGGTTAAAAGAGTCGGGGGCACGCATGAGCGCGTTGAGGAGGGTTTTGCGACGTTGCCCGAAGCCTGCACGAATAAGGCGGAACATTCGCGCCTCGTTACGGATGGCGATTGCGCCCGGAATAATGGGTTCTAGTGCTATAACGCAGGAGGAGACATCGGGAGCGGGTAGAAAGACCGTTGGGGGGACTTTGCAGATAATCTCGGGCTTCGTGTGGTACTGCACAAAGAGCGACATAGAGCCGAAATCTGGGGTGGCGGGCTTCGCTACAATCCTATTCGCCACCTCTTGTTGAACGAGCATGACGGCGCGTCGCCAGCGATGCTTATGCTCAATCAGTTTTTCGATGATGGGGGTCGTGATGTAGTAGGGAATGTTTGAAACAAATACGCCACGCTCCTCCCCGAAGGCACTATCAAAGAGTGTGGTCATATCCATACGCATAAAATCTTGAAAAACGAGGTTGATGTTCTCGTAGTCTGCGGTAACTTCGCGCAGAATTGGCTCCAGATGAGTGTCAATTTCTATCGAGGTGAGGCGGGAGGTATGGTCGGCAAGAGCGGTAGTTAGTGCGCCTGCGCCTGCGCCTACCTCTAACACGGGAGTGTTGGGTGTAAGTTTGGCAGAAGCGACAATGTTATTTAAAATATTACGGTCACACAGAAAGTTTTGCCCCAAACGTTTTTGAAGCCGAATACCGTGTGACCGTAACAGTTCGCTGGTCTGTTTTGGTGAAGTCAGATCGTACAATATGTCTCAGATGTCCTTAGGTTTAATAGAAGGGACAGCAACCCTGTTATACAATACCCTGTATCTGCTGTCCTATGGGTATCAAACACCTGAGAATCTACCTTAGTTAAGAATGTGAACTTGAAGATGTTGCCAATTCTTGATATTGAAACGGTAAACGTCTTTTGGTGAGTCCACACCGAGGTCTATGCGGTTGCCTTTAATGGCTCCGCCGGTATCTCCTGCAACCGCGTACCCGTAGCCCTCAATATAGAGGCGAGTACCCATTTTGATAAATTTGGGGTCTACGGCAACCACACCATATCCCGCCTTTATCCCGGTTGCTGTGCGCCCTGAACCCGACCCGCCACAGTTATAGGGGTCGTACCAGGTGCCTCGCATGATGACCATACGAGTACTATTGCGCTCCGAAAATCCTCCACGCGAAGCAAGACTGCCTCGCGAAAAAGCCATCAATACGGGTTTGTTGCCCTCTTCGATAGTTTCCGGTTTTGCTGGTTTCGTAACACGCGACGAGACGATCTCTCGTCGCAGTTCCACTCCATCCTCTCGCGTAACAACGCGGTAGACAACTTCCTTCTCTCCAATGACTCCGTTGCGAACGGTACGGCTTGTTCCGCTACGCAGTTTTGTCGTCAGTTGCCTTAGGGTGGGGAACGGTATGGATTCACGCAGAACCACCGTTTTCGCTTTTTCGGAGGGGTTCTCCGTGTTAGCTTTCGGCGTTTCGGCGGCGTTCTTCGTCTCCTGCGCCGCAACTCCCAAACTGTTTACGCTTAGAAAAACTCCGAGCGCAAGCAGTCCAGCCGTTACAGTGCGGTAAGAACGAGGTAACGTCAGAGGCATAATATATGCTCCTTTCCTCTTCCGTCGTGACACCTTTCAGATGCCTTCGCTGACTAACTTTCACCGCTTTGCACAAACTCCCAGCAGATGGTATCCTAAGATACCAACAGGGTTCAAGGGTATTCTCACATATCTTCGGCAATTTGTCAATAGAGGTAACAGTAGACAAATATACGTATATTTGTCACTCCGTGTCAGTTAATAGCGTGTTTTGTCACCCAACAATAGGTAATTCGCATAATAAAAAATATGGTTTTTAGTGTTTTTGGCGCAATTTCTTTCGATTTTTTGCGTTATGGGAGAGCACTATTTCCGTTTCGCGTAACATACTAGCGCGTACTCAAACACCGCTTCTATGAGTTCATCCCAATAAAAATAGCGACTTTGTAACTCTTCACGCGACATCCATGCCGCACCGCGAGACTCGGTTCCCTCCGGAATTTCCCCTGCCGAAATCACCTCCGCCCAGTACACAGGAACCAGCACACGTCTCCCAGATTCTACCCAACAGTAGAGATACGACCCAATAGGATGAAGCGTGTCTAATGTTGCACCCGCCTCCTCCATCGCTTCGCGCCGCAGAGCCACCTCCACGCTCTCGCCCGTTTCAATATGCCCTCCTAAAGTACACCAACCCCGCCCCTCAATATCCGCCAGCAGGAACTCGTCCCCGCGCAACGCGAAAACCAGAGTCGCAATGAGGGGAACCTCTGTAGGTAGTTGGGTACTGAGAGGCAAGAAAGTCGCCTGCATATCTCCCCACATTACGATCGGGAAGGCGGAGGCATTTTCGTCCTTGAAGGCGTGGGTTGACATCAGGCTTTACTCTCAAGCATAGAAAGTGCTACAATAAGGAGTTGTGACATCCTATCGAGGTTGTGGAGGTGTGTCTGTGACGGTGGGGCCATTCGGTGCAGGCGGGGATCTTACCACAATACCAAGTACATCACGTTGCGGAACAGGCCCAAATAGACGACTGTCCTCAGACACACTTGGATTGTCGCCTAGAATGACCAGATAGCCTTCCGGCACAAAGAGGCGGTGTCTTCGCCCCTTCTCTTTGTCGGCGAGAGGCTGTTCGTAGTAGTCTTGAAGGTTGTACTGGTAGGTCATATTCATTACGATTGGATCTGTTATCTCCTCACCGGGAAGGCGATAGACCCGTTTGATAATCATATCGTTGTCTTTTCGCACTACCACCACATCCCCGCGTCTGAGAGGTTGCCCCCAACGCCGCATCAGGACAACCTGCCCGTTGACGTATGTGGGGAGCATGGAGTCTCCGCGTACAACGCCCATGCGAAAGGTCATTACAAAGAGGATGACCACGACTATGAACACCAGCACAAAAATAGATTGACGGCGCGTACCGTGCGACATGAGAATTTACCTTAATATAACCTCGTCGTGAGACGAAAGTTCGACATTGACCAGTAGGGTTCAGTATACCCTACCTGTTGCACGCTATCCGCATTCTGCGCCTGAGAGGTTGCTACTTTGGATTCCCTAACGAAACTGCTAGAACAAGGGCATAACGGTTCGATACTTCTCCTCCTTATTACGGCTGTTTGCGTGGTTATGTTCCTTCTCGTCACGGTGCTTTTGGTGAGAGTTAGCCGACTGAACCAACGCATACACGCACTCACCATGGGAACTGAAGGGAATTTAGAACAGGTACTTGCCCAAAATTTGGAGCGAGTTACCCAAAATACACTCCGAATGAACGTCATAGAGCAAGCTGTTGGGACACTGCAAGCGCAGATTCCGTTCTGTATTCAGAAGTCTCACCTTATGCGGTATGACGCATTTGACAATGTGGGAGGGCAACAGAGCTTCAGCCTTGTCTTGCTAGATAGCCAGCACAGCGGCATTGTCTTATCGGGTGTCTATAACCGCATGGATATGCGAGTCTATGCGAAATATGTTGAGCGCGGACAGCCCACACAGCCTCTCTCCGAGGAGGAGACACAGGTTGTTCGTGAATGTCTCAGCAAATAATCTTTACTAAAGCGACTTTACTAAATGCCAGATATAAAGGAACAACTCCTCATTGACCGGTGCAAGAAGGGCGAAAATGCCGCCTTTGACCAACTCATTAGAAACTATGAGAAACGGGTCTACAACCTTGCTTATCGACTTTGCGGTAGTTATGATGAAGCCAACGACGTAAGTATGGATGCGTTTATTCGCGTCTTTCAGGCGATAAAACATTTTCGCGGTGAAGCGAATTTTTCGACATGGCTGTTTCGTATCGTAACCAATGTCTACCTTGACAGGCGCAAACGGGTAAAGAACCGCCAACACCTCTCTCTTGAAGAGTATATCGAATTAGAGGAGAGTAGTATTGCTCGTCAGATAGAAGATCCTGCCCCTCACCCCGGGCAGGTCGCCGAGACTAATGAACGCAACACAGTGCTTCAAAAGGCGGTGGCTTCTTTGCCAGACTATCAGCGGGCGATGGTAGTCCTCTATCATACAGAAGGACTCTCCTACGATGAGATTGCCGAAGCCTTAGACCTGCCCATTGGAACCGTGAAATCACGACTGAATAGAGCACGGCTTGTTTTGCGCGAAAAACTGCAATCAAAGACGGAACTTTTCTAAGTTTCATGT
>JAPLCR010000054.1:0-8450 GCA_026392135.1 Armatimonadota bacterium | reverse complement strand
GATAAAGTGGAGGCTCGCCTTTTGGCGAGAGACACAATTAGGAAAATAATATGCACTGTCAAGATGCACAAGAACTGTATTCAGATTACGTTGAGGGGAAACTAGATAGGGCATTGAACGTCAGTTTCGAGAATCATCTCTCGGACTGCGCGACGTGCCGAATAGAGGTAGGGCAGTTTCGCTCTCTGTGGGAGGGATTGGAGGAGTTGCCTTTGGCAGAGCCTCCTGCCTTTTTCCATGAGAATGTGATGAGTCGTATCAGCCAAGAGCAGGCTAAAGCGGAGGAAGCCTCCGCACGTAAGCGCATTTTCTGGGACTGGTCGGCACTCTTGCGCCCACGCTCACTCTCTATGGGGCTTGCTGCTCTCGTGCTAATGCTTGTAGGGGTGGAGGTTGTTCAGACGCAACGCGCTTCACTGGGACCTGTCGGTTGGGTTGTCAGCCTCGTTCGTCCTGTTTCCACCAATCCTGTACTGGATATCCAGTCGGCAAAATGGGAAGCGGACGCTCAAGGCGGCGGTACCCTCACTGTGGAACTCCGTGCAAAGGCACATACGAACGGACAGTCGGGAACGGATAACGTAAAACTACTACAGGGTACTACCATACTCTATAGCGGCGCGGTCTCCTCAACCGAGAGTGCCATCATTCGCGTGAATCTTCCTAAAGCACCGAGTGCCGACGAACTTAGCCTCTCCATCAGCGAACCCGACTCAGAGAACGCGAAGTCGGTTCCGCTCAGCATTACCCCGTAATTGGCGATACATTAACTGAAAGTAGCCATCCCTTATTTGTGGGATGGCTACTTTTTTGTTTGTAACTACGAACACATTTTTAGAGAAGCCCCATTCGCTCCATAGTGCGGAACATTATCGCCTGTTCGCTCTCGTTTGCCTCAACAAGAGGAAGCCGCAACCCGCCGACCTCTATCCCAAGACGGTTTAAGCCCGCTTTCAGTGGAACCGGGCTAGGGGTTGTGGACTGGAAGCAGGCTTTAAGGATGGGGAGCATCTGAGCATTGAGGCAGGCGGCGCGAGTGAGTTCGCCAGCGAAGAAGGCAGTGTGCATCTCCTTCATTCGTCTACCTACTAGGTGTGCGATAACGCTCACTACGCCCACCCCGCCCACCGCTAGAAGTGGAAGGGTCAACCCGTCATCACCGCTATAGACCGCGAAATCAGAGGGTGATTCCGCCACAATCTCCGCCATCTGTACGAGGTTACCGCTTGCCTCTTTTGTCGCGACGATATTGGGAATGTCTTTTGCGAGGCGTACCGTAGTCGCGGTATCCATGTTCTGTGCGGTACGAGATGGGACGTTGTAGACCATGCAGTTTAGGTTCGGAACGCACTCCGCGATAGCCCGAAAATGGCGGTAAAGCCCCTCCATTGAGGGCTTATTGTAGGGTGGAACGACCAGCAACGCGCCGTCTACGCCAATCTCTGCCGCCTCTTTTGTGAGTTCAATACTGGCGGCGGTATCATTTCCACCCGTACCAGCGATAACGGTTCCCCGTTTTCCTGCTGTCTGCTTCACGAGGCGGAAAAGATGTAGCTTCTCAGAGTGAGAGAGTGTGGGCGATTCGCCCGTCGTGCCGCACACCACAATCCCATCAGAGCCGGTCTCTAGTAGGTGATTGACGAGCTTTATGACTCCTGCATCATTTATAGAGCCGTCCGCGTGGAACGGAGTGACCATCGCTGTTAGAACTTGACCGAAAATTGCATTTGCCATCTGTGTTTTCTCTTCCTAGCCCTGTACTGTTACGAATCGCATCCATCGCTCTGCAATCTGAACACCGTTGAGAGCCGCGCCTTTGAGTATCTGGTCGCCGCAGACAAAGAGATCTACTGCATCATCGTTCGAAACGTCGTATCGAATACGTCCAACTAGAACCTCGTCCTGCCCGCTTGCGTCGAGGGGCATGGGGAAATAGTTACGCTCCCTATCGTCCACCACACGCACTCCGGGGAAGTTTGAGAGAGATTTGCGTATCTCTTCGAGAGTGGGGCGTTTTCCCTCCTCAAACTCGATATTGATAGACTCGGAGTGGGCGCGTAGGATAGGAACGCGAATACAGGTCGCTGATATTTTTAAGTTGGGCTCGTGTAGAATTTTGCGTGACTCGTGTATCATCTTACGCTCCTCCTCATTGTAGCCCGTCTCGTCTATCTTGGTGTTATGAGAGAAGAGGTTGAAGGCGATAGGGTGGGGGAAGACACGAGGAAGTATCGGGCGCTCTTTTAGCATATCGTTCGACTGGTCGATCAACTCCTGCATTGCGGAAGCACCTGCGCCGCTTGCCGCCTGATAGGTGGAGACTACCACGCGCCGCACAGGCGCAAGCCGCCGCAATGGCTCTAACGCCATGAGCAGGATGATGGTGGAGCAGTTTGGGTTCGCGATAATACCGTTGTGACTGGCGATGTCTTCTGGGTTGATTTCCGGCACGACAAGCGGGACTTTCGCATCCATGCGAAAAGCTGAAGAGTTATCAATAACCAGTGCGCCCGCATCGGCGGCTACGTGTGCAAACTCTTTACTACGGGAGCCTCCTGCTGAGAAGAAGGCGATGTCTACACCTTCAAAAGAGTCTTTCGTCATCAACTCCACGGTATAAGGGCGACCGCGAAAATAGAGTGTGCGCCCTACCGAACGCTCTGAAGCTAAAAGTCGTAGAGAGGCAAGGGGAAACTCACGAGACTCCAACAGGCGTAGAAACTCGGTTCCCACTGCCCCCGTCGCACCAGCAATTGCTACATGATAAGTTCTCATCAAAACACCGCTCACTTTCTGACCAAGTCTTAGTTAGGTGTAGAGAGTGTACACTTTTTCGGGGGCGTGCGTCAACCTTTGGGCACGGTAAAAGCCTCTTCAGCTTTACGACCCCTCCTCAAGCGTAGCGCGGAGTGCCTTTTTGTTTAACTTTCCGACGCTCGTTTTTGGTATCGCGTCTATGAAGTGGATATCTGCCCGTTTGGGTATCTGCCAACCCGCGAACTTAGTAGCAAGCAGAGCAAGAATTTCTTCCTTTACGCCCTCTTCCGCCTCCTCCTCTTTGAGAACAGCGAACACAACGGGGGCTTCGCCTCGCGTTACATCTGTGCGCCCTACGACGCACGCCTCCTGTAGTTTTGGTATTTGGACGATAAGGTTCTCCATATCCACGCTCGAAATCCACTCGCCGCGGCTCTTGATAATGTCTTTCGTGCGGTCTGTTATCTCCATGTAGCCATACTCATCCATCCGCGCAATATCGCCTGTGCGAAACCAGCCGTCTGGCGTGAGGGTCGCTTCTGTGCGCTCGTTCTTGAAGTAGTCGCTCACTACCCAAGGTCCTCGCACCACCACCTCACCCGCCTGCTGACCGTCCCATGCCAACACTTCGTTGTTCTCGCCCCGTATGTCCACCTCAATACCCGGCACAGGAATGCCCTGCTTAGGAAGAACGACGCTCCGTTGTTCCTCCGTCCATGCGTCCATCCAAGCGCGAGGGCGGCACAACGTCCCCACAGGCGATGTCTCCGTCATGCCCCAGACGCTGGTAAGCGTGATGCCGAAGTCGTTTTTGTAGGCTTCAATTAGGCTAAGAGGAGCCGCTGAGCCGCCAGAGACGATAAGACGTAGGCTAGAGAGGTCGTGTTTGTGCTGTTTTAGATGTTGATACAGAACGCGCCAGACGGTGGGAACTCCTGCTGAGAAGGTGACGCGCTCCGACTCCATCAGGTTCGCTATCGGAGAGCCGAGCAGGTGAGAGCCGGGTAGTACCTGTTTTGCGCCGACCATCGCGCAGGAGTAGGGCAGCCCCCATGCGTTTGCGTGAAACATAGGAACGACGGGCAGAACGGTATCGCGCTCAGAGATTCCGAACGAATCCGTCATACACTCACCCATTGCGTGCAGATAGTTGGAGCGGTGGCTGTAGAGAACGCCCTTTGGTTGTCCTGTCGTGCCGGAGGTGTAGCACAAGCCGCACGCAAGATTCTCGTCGATGTCGGGGAACGATTCGATACTGGAGGCTCCCGCCAATAACGCTTCGTAATCAGAAAAAGGTGTAGGGGTTACGGTGGGCGGTTCGCTCTTATCGTCCATCACCACATAGTGTTGAATGCAGGGTAGCGCGGGCTGTAGCGTCGCTATCATCGGCGCAAGCGAACTATCCAGAAACATTACCTTGTCTTCGGCATGGTTGACGATATACTCAACCTGTTCGGAGAAGAGGCGAAAGTTCACGGTATGCAGAATCGCGCCTATGCTCGGCACCGCAAAGTAGAGTTCGGTATGCCGATAGCTGTTCCACGCGCACGTCGCTACGCGGTCTCCGGGCTTTACGCCCATCTCGCGTAGAGCATTCATCAGACGGATAACGCGCTCGTACATTTCGCGATAGGTGATTCGCACCTTGCTTCCGTCGCTCATTCTGCTGACAATCTCTTTTTCGGGGTATACCTGCGCCGCTCGCCTCAAAATAGAGGGGACTGTAAGCGCGTAGTCCATCATTAAGCCCTTCATAATTAACACAACCTCCTTTGGTGACACTGCCTAATACGAAATGCAGAGGCGAAACTCCTGCGTAATATGTTGGAAAACCTCCACAACCCTCCAAGACTTCCTCACTCTCCTGCATCTTCTAAAGTGTAGGGCGCATACTAACTACGATCAAAATCATAAAAGGAGAGAACAACCATGTCGGAACACGAAAGCGAACAGGGAGAGATCTTGCAATATGGGCATATTGAGAACGTGGGGATGCTCGATTTACGCTCGGCGAAAACGCCCGAAGACCTTGCCTACATCAAATGGAAAATACTCTCTTTTGTGGCTTGACAAACAGGCACACTTTAGCCTATCCTACCTGAGACTTACACAGAGTCAGTATTTAGGGCAAGGCTAAAAGAGGTGAAATGCGTCCAGACCTATCCATCGTTATAGTGAGCTACAACACCCGTGAGATGCTACGCGACTGCCTCAATGCGCTTCCCGCAGGAGCTCAAGATCTGACCACTGAAGTTTTTGTCGTGGACAACAACTCCCCCGACGGCAGTATCGAGATGGTTCAAAAAGAGTTTCCTAGTGTTATATGTATCGCGAACAGAGATAACGCGGGATTTACAAAAGCCAACAATCAAGCCCTCAAACTCGCGCAGGGTGAATTCGTCGTCATACTCAACCCCGACACTGAGACAGAACTCCGTTCCATGACCACTCTTGTGAACTTTCTACGTGAACACACCGATACGGGCGCGGTAGGTCCCAAACTCCTCAATACGGACGGTTCGCTACAACACAACGGGCGACGCTTTCCTACACCCTATCGTGAATTTCTGGGGCATTCTGGGCTTGCAAACTGGAATCGGGTGAAATTTGACCGCGAAATGGAGTATGGTAGAGAGGACTTCAACATTCTAGCGGAGGTAGACCAAGTCTCTGGCGCGTGTATGATGGTTCCCAAGCGTGTTATGGACGAGGTAGGGATGTTGAGCGAAGACTTTTATATGTATTATGAAGAGGTAGAGTGGTGCTGGCGCATACGGCAGGCGGGCTATAAGGTCTACTACGTCCCGGATGCGCGGGTTGTGCATCACTGGATGGGAAGCGTTCGGCAAGCTAGCCACGCAATGCCGGCACGAATGTTTAAGAGTGCCCTTACCTACTACCAGAAGACTGGAACGCCTCGCCAACGCCTTGCTATTCGAGGCGTTATTGCGATGGGGCTTGCAAAGTACCAGTTTATCTATTTGGGGGTGCGTGTAAAGCGCGTATTACGGAGGCTGAAACTTATCCGATGAAAATTGCTATGCTGACAACGGTAGGGGAGAGGTGCGGAATTGCTGCCTATACTGCGGAGTTGACTGAGGCTTTGCGCCGTCAGCCCCGTATGCAGGTCGAAGTGATTCCAATAGATGTTGGTCATCAGCCGCTCGAACACTATCAGGCACTGGCAAGGCTACTCAATGCAGAAGATGTGGATATTGTGCATATCCAGCATGAACACAGTTTTTGGGGAGGGATACTACCCGGGCACTCCGCTTACTGGACAATGCGCTATCTCATCAAAAAGCCTATTGTCTTGACCGCGCACACCACCTACTCGCTCGCACAGATGCTACGTCTCAAAACCGAGCGCCGCCCCCACATCTGGCTAGCAAAAAAAATTCTTACTCTGCGAAGGGCATACCGTGATAGCGTGGATATAGCACCTTTCGCAACGGCGTATACTATTGTGCATACCAAAGAGGCGGGGCGCGAACTGGTGGTGCGGGGAGCGAAGCCGCAGAATATATCCGTAATACCCGCTGGTGTGCCGAAAACCTTTCCAGCACCCGCTGAAGGCTCAGAGTTTCGGGAGAAGCATGGGCTATTGGGAAAGCGCGTCCTTACGTTATTTGGGTATGTTGTGCCGAGTAAAGGGTATGAGATGACTCTTGATATACTTCCGTCTCTACCTTCCAATGCCGTCCTTGTGGTGGCAGGGGGGGCGCGTACCCCAGAATCGGAGCCTTACGTATCTCAACTCAAAGAGCGTGTGGAGCAGGCAGGGCTAATGGATCGAGTGGTATTTACGGGATACCTCTCTGATGAGGAGATAGCGGAGGCTATGGCGGGCACAGATGTTGTACTCGTTCCGCATCTTCAAGCGACGGGGTCGTATTCGGTGATGGTTCCCCTGAGTTACGGGATGCCGATTGTCAGTTCCGACCTCGCCTGTTTTCGCGAAATCCAAGAGCGACACGCCTGTATGGAGCTATTTCGTGCTGGAGACAAGAACGACTTTCTAACTAGACTGTTAGCGATACTGGGAAGTGATAAGCGTCAGGCTGAACTACGTACTCAGTCTGACGAGTACGCTCAGAAGTTTTCGTGGGATGAAATTGCAAAGGTGACCGTGCAAACCTATAAAGATGCTCTTAAGGCGTGGAATGTTCAGCCTAAGAACTTTGTACCTCTCTCCATGATTAAGCCGCGTGTGAAAGAGGGAAAAGCACCATTAGAATAGGTTCTCTCGAATTTTATAGAAGCCGAAGCAGTTGAGTGACTATATTAGGCATAAAAACTCGCTACATAGGCGTATAATAGAAGTGTAGGTATTTTTGTAGTCCAGAATTTTGTTGGGATAAACTCGTGAATCACCGTATCCATTCACAAAAACGGTTCCGAATTCAAGCGATGCTAGTAGCGTTCCTGTATGTGTTTCTCTGCACGGTAGGCGCACTGACACACAGTCACGCCACCCCTGATGGCGCACTAGATTCAATGACCGTCGCTTCGCAAGGACATACCTCGGCACCAACGACTCTTCATGGCGGCTCGGAAAACGCAAACCACTGCGCCTACTGCGATTGGCAAGCCGATAGTGTCTCTCCCGCTCTCACGCCTCAATTTTGCATCGGAATAGAGACCCACCGGGTCATTCAGCCCACCTTAACACTTTCACGCTCTCGCGTATTTGCTTCTCGTGCCTCTTCTCGTGCTCCTCCTTCAGCCTAACTCTCTCCACACAAAGTAGCATTCTCTCAAATTCTTAGATTTTTCTGGCGCGTTACACCGCGCTTGCAACTGCCTTTAAAGACGTGCCTGTACTATGACGCGTCATAGGCACGACTCTACGGAGAACACAAACAACCATGTCTGTACTGACGTTTATTAAAAACGGCGGAATAATGATGTACCCTCTCATTATCTGCTCTGTCGCGCTTATCGCAATTATACTTGAGAGGGCTATCTCGTTTCGCAAAGCGGGAGTAGACGGCGACGAACTCCTAGACAGCGTGAAAGAGGTCTATCAGTCTGGTGGAGAGGATGCGGTTCGTAGAGCTATAGCCTTGAGCGAAGAGCGCGGGGTTCCTCTTGGGCGGATATTTGCACGTGGTCTTAAAAACGCGCATCGCTCTGCCGATGCTATCGAAATGGCGATGGAGCAAGAAGCCTCCAATGAACTCCCTAATCTTGAAGCCAATCTTCCCGTGTTGAAAACAATTATCAACATATCGCCTCTGCTGGGGCTTTTGGGAACCATTGCGGGAATGATTTCCTCTTTCCGTGCCGCCTCTCAAACAGGGTTGTCAAACCCGACACAGGTGCTTGGCGGTATCTCGGAGGCACTCATATCCACTGGAACTGGTATCACTATCGCCGTTCTTGGATTTATCTTTTTTAACTACTACGCTAACCTCTCCAAGAAAATGGTTGAGGACATAGAGTACTACGGTGCGGAGCTGGTCAACTTCTTGACCGGACGCATAGACTGAGGAAGGCGGTACTCACATGGCAATGAAAAAAGGTGTCCGAATAGCCCGGCGCAAGACGATTGAAGAGGCGGAAATCGTGGTGATTCCCATGATTGATGTGATGATGTTTCTGCTCTTCTTCTTTATGGTGGCATCCTTAGCGATGGTGGTGCAGGCAGGCTTACCCGTTAACCTACCTAAAGCCGCAACCTCTAGTGACCA
>JAPLCR010000296.1:4051-13523 GCA_026392135.1 Armatimonadota bacterium | reverse complement strand
AACACCTGTATTTGTTGCCCTCTCACTCTAAAGTTTACTCCCCACAAGACCGAAAATAACTCGACCCTCTTCCACCCTATTTTTAGAAAAGATAACACTATGAGTACTGCGACACTAGAACCAGAGCAAAAAGAGAACCAACTCGTCGCCTTTCATCTAGCGAATGAGATATACGCAGTAGATATCTCCGCTATCAACGAGATAATACTACTTCCCGAAATTACGCACATCCCGCATACCTCCAAAGACATTTTGGGTGTGATTAACCTACGCGGTAAGATAGTTCCCATATTAGACCTGAGAAAGCGGTTGGGGCTTCCCTATGCAGAGGCGACCCGTAGTACGCGTGTGATTGTGGTAGAGCAGGCAGATAGCACCGTAGGTATGATTGTGGACGATGTTGTGGGCGTGATGAAAATCCAGAGTTCAGAGATCGAGCCTCCCTCAGAATTCATCAAAAACCTCAACACCAATCCTATCCTTGGGGTCGGTAAAGCGATGGACACTCTATTGATACTATTGAATATCGCTCAAGTACTAAGTGTTCCTCCAATTCAGAGTGCCGCTTAACGCGAATGAGGTCTCCCTTATGGTTATAGATATGAGTGAAATGAGGATGGTCTTTCTGGAAGAGGCTAGAGAGCAGATGGAGTTGATGGAGCAGGATTTTCTTGCTCTCGAAAAGGAGGCTTCCCCAGATCTACTACAGCGTATCTTTCGTGCCGCCCATACGCTCAAAGGCTCTTCTCGAGCGATGGGTTATCTCTCTATGGGAGACCTTACCCATGCGATGGAGGACGTTCTCGATAGGCTGCGCCAAGACAGAATTACTGTCACTCTACCTCTTATCGACGCACTTTTTGAGGGGTTGGATGCTCTAAAACAGATGAAAGATGAAATTGCAGAGATAGGTGATACCGCTTTGGATGCCGCTCAACAGACGGAAGCTCTCCGCAACCTCCTAGAAGAGAACACTGGTACAACGCGCTCCGTGCTAAGCACCGCCCTCCCGTTTTGCTCTTCGCTGCACCTCACCGAAGAGCAAAACCTCACCCTAGAAGAGGCGCGAAAAGCCGACTGTATATCTTATCATCTTATAGTCACTCTTGAAGCCGAATGTATGATGAAATCGGTAAGAGCGGTTATGGTCTTGCAAGCACTAGAGACCGTAGGGGCAGTTATTGCAGTAAATCCAGACGAAGAGTGCCTTGAAAACGAACAGTTTGACGACACTTTTGAAATACTGCTTGCCTCTCAAACAACACCTGATGAAATAGCAAAAGCAGTGAAACGGGTTTCAGAGGTACAGGCGGTTCAGGTTACACTCTGGGAGCAGGAGAGAGAGTCCGCACCTACCAACTCTCCTCCGATTGAGCCTGTGTCACAAGAAGCAAAGCCAGAAGCAAAAGCCAGTATTAAGCAGAGTTCGACTATTCGGGTGGATGTGGCACGGCTAGACAAACTTATAAACCTTATTGGCGAACTGGTAGTTGACCGCACACGCCTTACCCAAATAGGTCTAAAGTTCACCGAAACCGTTCACTCCAGTGCCCTGTCAGACAGTTTGAACGAAACGGCAGCACACATAGGGCGCATTACCGACGAACTTCAAGAAGAGGTCATGAAGGCGCGAATGTTGCCTATCGAGAATGTCTTCAGCCGATTCCCGCGTATGGTACGCGATATCACGCAGAAGTTAGGCAAGGAGGTCAACCTTGTTATTGAAGGTAAGGAGACCGAGTTAGACCGCTCTGTTATTGAAGTGATTAGCGACCCGCTTATCCATATGCTACGGAATAGCCTTGACCACGGTATTGAGGCTCCCGATGAGCGTGAGAAGTCTGGGAAGCCGCGTGCAGGGAGTGTCTGGATTCGCGCCCGCCATGAAGAGAGCCACGTCGTTATTGAGATTGAAGACGATGGGCGGGGTATAGACCCGCAACGCATACGAAACAGAGCCGTTGAGATGGGTATACTCACCTCTGAAAACGCGAACCGGCTTACAGATGCAGAATCCATTAACCTCATTTTTACCTCTGGTCTTACCACAGCGAAAGAGTTATCAGATGTTTCTGGGCGTGGTGTGGGCATGGATATAGTGCGTGCCAACCTTGAGAAACTGGGGGGCAGTGTAAGCATTGATAGCAGATTGGGGCGGGGTTCGCGCTTTAAGGTGAAGCTTCCACTCACTCTCGCTATTATTCGCGCACTCCTTGTGGAGGTAAGGGAGGGCGTTTTTGCGCTGCCGCTAAGCTCGGTAGTAGAGACGCTCAAGATTGAGAGGTCTCAAATACATAACGTACAACATCGTGAAGTGATACTTCATCGAGGCAAAACGTTGCCTATCCTCCGAATGGCAGGCATCTTTCCGAATGAAGGAGTAATGACTCCCGCTGAAAAACCTCTTGCCAAGGGGAGAGGTGAAGAGACTGTGCAAGAGGTTTGCCCTCTCCTTGACCACTTCATGGTAGTCGTAGGTTATGGTGAGAAACAGGTGGGGCTACTGGTGAGTCGGCTTATTGGAGAACAAGAGATAGTCATCAAATCTTTAGGGCGATTTGTCGGTGATATTCCCGGTATATCGGGCGCGACCATACTGGGTGATGGTAGGGTAGGGCTTATTGTAGATGTCAATGGGCTTATACAGTTTTCAATAGAGGGGCGTAGTGCCCCTACGTATCCATAATATTCCCAAGAAGGAAGTAGGAGTACGATGTTACTAGAAACAAAAACCGTTCGGGTAGACCGTAATGTCTGCCTCTCTACGATTGAAAAACGGCTTACCGACCTGCCTCCGCTCCCCGCGGTAGTGGTCAAAATAATGCAAACTATCAACAATCCCAATACCTCTGCGGATGACCTAAATAACCTGATTCGGATGGATCAAGGGCTGGCTTCTAAGGTGTTGCGTATTGTCAACTCGGCGTACTATGGACTACCCAAGAAGGTAAGCACCATCACGCAGGCAGTCATGATTTTGGGGTTTAACACAGTGCGAAACCTTGTAATGGGGGTTTCAGCCGTAAACGCTTTTGCCAATAAAAGGATTCCGTATGGTTTGAACCGCGATAAGTTTTGGGAGCACTCCGTTGCTGTTGCTGTGACAGCACAAACTCTTGCTAAAAAGCGTATGTCACAGATGCGGTCGGCAGCAGAAGAGGCGTTTATTGGAGGGCTACTCCACGATATAGGCACTCTGTTTCTGGATGCCTATTTTCCCGTACAGTATGCGGTTGTTATGGCGTTTGCAGACAAAGAAAAAAAACAGTCCAAAGAAGCAGAACAGCTTGTATTGGGGCTAGACCATGCCTACGTAGGGCGTAAAATCGCCGAGAAGTGGTGTTTTCCTGGGCACCTCGGTGCTATGATTGGTGAGCATCATCTCAACAGTGTTCAGAGTGAGTATAAAGAGTGGGCTTGGATAGTTCACGCGGCGGACTGTATCGCTTGGGAGATGGGGTATGCCGCCACTCCGCACGCGCTTCAGCCAGAGATGAGCGACGCGGTACGCGAATGGCTAGGTTTCAGCGAGGAGGCGTGGACTTGGGTGTATGAGACCAGCAAAAACCAGTTCAAAGCCTCTGCTTCGCTTATACAGATTATGACAGGGCACTAAGCGGAAGATGACTTAGGGATGGCTCTGACACTCCAGTCATGCGCCATCCTCGAAAAGGCACTCGGAAGTTTCCGTGCCTTCCATGCTGAGATAACAGTCTCCACCCTGCTCTCTAAAGGCTCCGTTGAAGTGATTTCTAGGTCGTAAACTCCAAAATTATGCGTAGTCTCATAATCCTGTTTTGCCTCGCCAACTCTTCTATCTCCGCGTGCAGTTTCGCGTCGCTCCAGTTCGATTAGCGGGCAGTGAAGACCTATAAAGAATACATCAAACGGCTCAAGGAGGTACACCAAGCGATGCATCCACTCCTCCGTTTCGATGATATGCTCCACAATAAGGTTATTGCCCGCCCCCACCAAGGCGGGTAGGCAGTGGTGAAACCCCTCAAAAAAAGACAACCTCATGTCTGACCACCGAAACTCTCCGCTTCTGATACGACTCGTCGGCAGTATACCGGCTTCATTGATGTGGTCAATAGAAAAATGCCAAAAAGGTTCGTCCAATTTTGCCTGTAACGCTCTGGAAAGCGTAGATTTCCCCGAACTGGATGCACCATTCAAAAAAATTATTTTCCCCGCCACCCCTGCACCTCCCACCCTTTAGAGCATGAGCCGCTATATCCTCGCGACACTACCTCGCTCTACCAAGCTCGGCTTAACTAGTAGTTGGAGAGGCTCTACACGCTTCAACGTGGCTTGTTTGATCAGCCACTCTGCGGCACGCATTCCAATCTCTCGCATAGGTTGTCGAATGGTGGTGAGCGGTGGGTGCGCGTCCTGCGCTTTGGGAATATCATCAAACCCGATGACAGAAACCTCTTCCGGTACTCTTAACCCAAGCTCTCTTGCTGCATCCAGTGCCCCCAGTGCAATAAGGTCATCTGCCGCAAACAGGGCAGTCGGTCGATCGCTACGCTGTAGGAGATGCTTTGCGTAGTGGTAGCCCTTCTCCTTGTCATAGTCACACCAGCGAACAAAAGATGGGTCGTTCGTTAAGTTGTACTTTGCCAGTATAGAGCAGTAGCCGCTATAACGCAACAAGGCAGAGCGTTGCGCCCGCTCCCCTGCAAGATGCGCGATACGAGTATGCCCATGCTCCACAAGATACTCCATCGCAACCCTAGCACCCTCCTCATTGTTCACATCAATCCACGAGATAGCGGTTTCTGGGTAGTCTGCGCCTACCACAATTGCGGGAAGGTGTGTAAGCAGAAGGTCTTTGGGGAGAGGGTTCAGTAGCGTAGGTGCTATAAGGCATAATCCGTCAATACTCCTATCCAAAAACTGAGTGAGATATCGGCTCTCTTCCCCAGAGGGTAGGCACGTAAACAGTGTCAGGTTGTAGCCGTTTTCGCTTGCACTCTGCATCATACCATCCAGAATATCTGCCACGTAGGGGTTTCCACTAAGCGACCTCTCCTGCTCGGCAAAACTGACCCCAATCACCTGTGCGGTACGGCGTGCAAGGCTCCGTGCATGACGGTTCGGATGATAGTCTAACTCACGAACCACCTGCATTACTCTTTGGTAGGTCTCTTCATTATACTGTGCATTCCGCCCATTCAAAACATTCGACACAGTACCTAACGACACTCCTGCTTCACGGGCAACATCTTTGATGGTTATCGACATTTCCGCTACTCCCTGCTTTTCACTGAAACGTTTCAGTAAGTTTATCATGCTTTGGAGACGCTGTCAACAGTTCTGTGGAGTTGTGAAATCTCCAGGCACGCCCCTTACATCTCCCCTACTCTGCACATTGAAGTGAGTCACGCTCTTCGAGCAAAGTGGCACACTGCTGCACAAAAATATTTACACTATCTTGTAACGTTCACCCTGTTGCCCCGTCTCTCCTACAGACCACATAATTTAGGGTTCACCTTCCACTATGTTTTTAGAAAGGAGTCTTTGTGATGCACCTTTATCGCTCTCAAAGCAATCGGTTTAGTAAGTCAGTCTGGATTCCCATTATCGCCTGTACCGCACTTGGTACTTTTGGTGTCTACAGCGCAGTCCGTGCCGACGACAAACAGGAGAAAAAGGAGGAGGTTAAAGAGGTTCGCGTAGTCGTCTCTGATGATAACATTGATGTAACACAGAGCAACGTTAAAATCTCTGACGAAGACCGCAAAAAACTCCGCGCAGAACTTGACGCTATAATGAAAGAGCGCAGCAAACTCGATGAGAAAATTCGCTCGCTACGCGGTAAGCTCGGTGAGCGAACGCAAGGCTTTGCTATTGTGGAGGGAAAACGAATAGAGATACCTTCCGACTCTCTTCTGCTCCATGGCGAGGCTCTGAACTCTGGGAAGAGGCTAAAGCTCCTTTTCAAAGAGGGGCAAGCCCTAAAGTCAACAAGCGAAGATGTTTTCCTACCCCACATTGAAACGCTGGGTAAGGGCGGCGATAAAAACATTGAGCTGTTCTTAGAAGGCGACTTAGACGGCAAAATCAATGTTCTGAAAAACCTCTCTCCTGAACAACGCCTACAAGCAGAAAAGCATATCGCTGAGGCACACGCTCAAATCAAACGCTCAACGGGGAGACTGCCTCACATGATTGAGGAGAGAACGGTAATCATTGATGGTGATAAAGCCCCCGGTGAACGTCGCCAACTGCGCTTTCTTCGCTCAGATTCGGATAGCCGAATTCGTGAACTAGAGAAGCGGATTGAAGCACTCGAAAAACGGCTCAAAATGAAAGCCGAAAAGAAAAACATAGAAACCCTCGAGCAAGAGTTGTTCTAAGTCAGCCCTAACACGCTCCCTTCGTGCCCTCTTTCTATAGAAAGAGGGCACTTCGCTTTTGTAGAAACGCATCTCTAGCAGGAAAAGAACCTCCTTTTGGTGAACACAGATTCATCTCGTCAAGGAGTCTCACTTTACCTATGAGTGTTACCACGTTCTCCTATCCAAAACTCGCCACTCTACGGGATGTCGCCGCATTCCGCGCCCACTGCCAAGGGCACAACATTGCCCTTCCTTGCGACGACACCCTGCTTGATAAAACGACTTCCCCCCTCGCGCACTCCATTGTCATTGCCGGACGCTCACTCTCCAATCGGTTTGCAATTCAACCTATGGAGGGATGGGACGCGAGCCCCGATGGCAGCCCCTCCGACCAGACCATACGCAGATGGCAACGCTTCGGTTTGAGCGGTGCAAAGCTGATATGGGGAGGCGAGGCTGTCGCGGTTTGCCCAGAAGGACGTGCCAACCCTAACCAACTGATGCTGAACGCACACACGAAACCGGGGATCGCCCACCTTCGCGAAACGCTCCTCAAAGCCCACAAGCAGGCGACAGGAGATTCAGACACACCCTTTATAGGGCTTCAGCTGACGCATAGCGGGCGCTGGTGTCGCCCCAACCGCCGAGACTTCACCGAGCCGAGAATCACTTTTCATCATCCTATCCTTGACCGCCGCCAAAACCTCGCGCCCGACTACCCACTGCTCACAGATAGCGAGCTGCGTGCCCTCACAGAGGAGTACATTCGCACTGCCCTATTGGCTTATGAGATAGGCTTCGACTTTGTAGACATAAAACATTGTCATGGTTATCTGCTCCACGAACTACTTGCGGGGCACACGAGAGCGGGAGACTACGGCGGCGCGTTTGAGAACCGTACTCGTTTTCTGCGGGAGACAGTACAGGGAATACGGAGTGTTGCACCTGGACTGACGGTAGGTGTACGTCTCTCCGCCTTCGACTTTGTACCGTTCAGACCCGATTCGGAGCAGGGGGGACGCGGTGTTCCTGATATGGCAGAGGGATCGCTTCCCTACCGCTACGGCTTTGGAGTCTGCGAAGAAAACCCCGTGGAGTACGATCTCACAGAAACCTTTCAGCTCTTCGACCTTCTTTCGGAACTCGATATTCCTCTCGTCAACATAACCGCAGGAAGCCCCTATTACAACCCGCACATCCAACGCCCTGCCTACTATCCGCCGTCGGATGGCTACCTTCCGCCCGAAGACCCGCTGGAGGGCGTGGCACGTCAGCTAGAGGTCTGTCGGGAACTAAAACGACGCTACCCTCACATTACGTTGGTCGGCTCCGCCTTCACCTACCTGCAAGAGTTCCTGCCTTATGTCGCGCAAGCGGCTGTCCGCGAGAAGTGGGTGGATTTTGTTGGGCTAGGCAGGATGGTTCTCTCTTACCCTGAACTGCCCTCTGACCTCCTAAATACGGGTACACTACAGAAGAAATTACTTTGCCGTACCTTTAGCGACTGCACTACCGCACCGCGTAACGGGTTGATTTCCGGCTGTTACCCTCTCGATGCTTACTACAAAACCAGACCGGAGTACGCCACTCTACTCGCCCTTAAACGCACCAATCGCAGGAAATAGACCACACTCTACCTTTCAAGGAGAAAATAGTATGAGCCAATCCATAGACAGACGTGCCTTTTTAAACCAGTCCCTACAGACCGCTCTCGCCGTTGGAGCCGGAACTGCCCTCACACAGGTCGCAGAAGCAGCTCCGCACCCTGCTTCTATCCCTGCCCAACAGGGTGAGTGGCGTGTGAAAAAGTCTGTAATGTGGGCGATGCTTCCCGGCAATCTCAGCTTTGAAGACAGATTCAAACTCGCCAAAGATGTCGGCTTTGCAGGAGTAGAGATAGACCCCGTACACGAAGAGGAGAAGGCACTTGAGTTCCGTCGCGCCTCTGAAAAGGTGGGGATCCCCGTACAGTCCATTATTTACGGTGGCTGGCACGCCCCGCTCTCCGACCCCGACCCCAAAGTGCAAGAGGCTGGGATAGAGGACGTGAAGAAGGCTTTGCAGTGCGCGAAGTGGGTGGGGGCAGACAATATCCTGCTCGTTCCTGCCGTCGTCACCCCGAAAGTGCGCTACCATGAGGCATACACCCGCTCACAGGCTAATATCCGCAAACTGATTCCTACGGCGGAAAAGCACAATGTCCTCATCCTCGTGGAGGAGGTGTGGAACAAGTTTCTTCTTAGCCCATTAGAGTTTGCCCGCTACATAGATGAGTTCAAGCACCCACTCGTACAAGCCTATTTTGACATTGGAAATGTAGTGCTGTTCGCCTATCCGGAAGACTGGATTCGCACACTCGGCAAGCGAATCCGCAAAGTTCACCTGAAAGATTTCAAACGCGGTAACTCTCAGTTTGTGAATCTCCGCGAAGGGGACGTAGACTGGAAGGAGGTGCGAAAAGCCTTTATGGAAGTGGGCTTTACAAACTTCATGAACACAGAACTCGGAGGCGGTGATGAAGCCTACCTGCGCGATGTAAGCCAAAGGGTGGACAAAATCATCGCGGGGGTGTAGTTGGTAGCTCCCTCCCGTCCTCTGTTACTTCCTTGACCTTCTCTACAATAGCGAGAGTCAAGGAAGTTTACACCCCTACTCAGAACTTTCTCTTGAGGCTGTTTTCGAGATAGAGAACGCGCTACACAGAGTAAAGCTCCTCTCTCAAAGCAGAAACCCTACTATTAAACAGCAGGAGCATTTTTGGATACAAACGTCGTACACTTTATTGGTATCTGTGGGGCAGGGATGAGTGCCGTCGCGAAACTACTCCGTGACAGCGAATGGCAGGTTTCTGGCTCTGATCAAGGGTTCTATCCACCCATCAGCGATTTTCTGACGCAAGAGGGGCTACCCTGCGTTACGCCCCATGCTCCCGAAAACATACCCGCAGATACCTCGCTCATCGTTATAGGCAAACACGCCAAACTTACGCCCGAACACAATGAAGAGGTGCGTCGTGCCTTTGAGTTACAGGCGCAAGGCAAAGCGCATATCGCCTCCTACCCCGATATTCTCAACCTGCTCACTCAGAAGACCGAAAATATCGTTGTAACAGGGAGTTACGGCAAATC
>JAPLCR010000296.1:0-4002 GCA_026392135.1 Armatimonadota bacterium | reverse complement strand
ACGGCGCAACTGACCCCAGTTACTTCATTGGGGCGATACCTCTAGATTTTCAGGCGAACTCGCACAAAGGATCGGGACGCTATTTTGTTCTGGAGGGCGACGAGTACCCCTCCGCAAACTGGGACTCCTCCCCTAAGTTCCTGCACTACAATGCCTCTACTGTAGTCCTCACCTCCTGCGAACACGACCACTTCAACGAGTTCCCCACGGAGGCGGACTACCTCGCGCCCTATCAAGAGTTAGTCCGCCGAATGTCGCATAAAAACCTGCTCGTGGCGTGCGCGGATGGCAAACTCGTAGACAGGGCGATTAGTGAGGCGAAGTGCCGGGTAGTGACCTACTCCGGCGGAGACCATCCTACCGCGGACTGGTTTGTGAGCGAGGTATACGGCTCAGAAACACCACAACGCTTCCTTATACAGAGGCGCGAGGCGGGGACTATTATGCTCTCTATCCCCATTACAACAAAGCTGCTCGGTGAACATAACCGCCAGAATATCGTAGGGTGTGTCGCGACTCTGCTAGAGAGCAACGCCCTTGAAATCCCTCAAATTCAGTCTGCCCTCAGTGCCTTTCGCGGGATACGCCGCCGCCTCGAACTCAAATCAGAAGAGTCCTCCATCTATCTCTACGAAGATCTCTCTAGCTCGCGCCCCAAAGCGGTTGCGGCACTCCATGCGCTTCGCCAGAATCGCCCCACCTCACGTATTTACGCCATTTTTCAGCCTCACACATTCAGTTTTCGCTCAAGACAGGCACTTGAGTGGTATCCCGGAATGTTTGCGGAGGCAGACGCGGTTCTAGTGTTCAGCCCGCCGGAACTGCGCGGGCTTGCTAGCGGCGAGATGTTGAGCCACGACGAGATTATTGACTCAATACGGGCAGGAAACCCGATTCCTGTTCATGTCGTTCGCAACGCCGAGGATATTCTCGACACGCTTCTGCCCGTTCTCAAGGCGGGGGATGTGGCGGCGTTTATGACGAGCGGAGGCATGGAGGGGGCGATTTCCACAACGATAAGCCGCATCGTTCAGGAGTTTCCGCGCCGATGAAACGCTTCTTCGCGGAGTATCGGAATGACTACTCGACCTACACCTTTTCCTATGCCGCCTACTGCATTAAGGAGACTCAGGAGGAAGTACCTACCATCTACGCAGAGGGGTTCTTGCCCTATACAGGACGGCAAGATATGGATGCAGATGTGTTCTACATGGCGCGGAGCCTGCGCGTAGACCTCTCTCGCTTTGAAGACACCTCCGAAAACCGTAGAGTAGACCGCCTCGCCTCACCGCTCAATATCGCCTTTAATGTCACCCCAAAAGCCGAATTCGACACCGCTTCCCCCGCCTTCACCGCATTCTGCACCGAGTACGCTGAAGAGCGGTTTTCGGGTGGGAGCATGGAGACAGCGCGTCTCAATCGTGATAGAGGGGGGGATACTGCACTACTGGTACTCCTTCTTCGATACCGCCACCCTACAAACCTTCCCGCTTGGCAAGTGGATGATGTGGCGAACCTTACGCTGGGCGAAGGAGCAGGGCTTGCAGTACGCCTATCTGGGAACCTGTTATCAGCCCAAAGCCCTCTACAAAGTGCGCGACCATAAGGGTTGCGAATTTTTCGACGGGACGGGTTGGAATGACGATAAGACACTTCTCAAAACGCTCTGTAATGCCGACAGTGAACCGCCTGCCTCCGCCGACCTATTCAAACAGCTAGAACACCCTATACAGGCACGCTATTTCTAACAGGGCGATTTCAGCCGCCCTCCAAACATCTGTATTCACTCACGTTATATAGAAAGCCCTCTCGTCAGATGAGAACGAGGGGGCTTTCTATTTTGCTATCGTTTTTCGGCTTCCGCGCTTTCCACAGGCTACTTTTTGCTCTGCTTACCAATCCCATAACCACGCACGAAACCAATACACTGGGCGACCATCGGCATGGATTTCTCCATCTGATGCTCGTACTCTATAGAGATATTCCCCGTAAAGCCCTGTCGTTTGAGTTCATCCAGAATGGCAGCTACATCGCTCACCCCAAAGCCGAAAGGAACGTCGTGCGCTCCGGGGCTAACCTCATTTAGGTCTTTGAGGTGACTACTGATGATATGCCCCTTCAGTATACGAAGGCATTCTACAGGCTTGAGACCAGAGCGCACCCAGTGTCCTGTGTCAGCACAAGCACCAATACGCTTGTCCCTATCCTTCACCACTTCCAGAATGTAGTTTGGGTCCCACATTCTATAGTTAGGGTTATTTTCTTGTTTGGGGTGGTCGTGGAAAGCTACCATAATATCGAACTCTTTGACCAGCGGCTCGAAGGTATCAATTGCATCCACGGATTCGGTGGTGATGGCGCGGAGCCCCAGATCCTTCGCGAAAGCGAACAGTTTTCGCGCCTCTGCGGGGTCTTTACTAATGCCCACAACACCGAAGTTCACGGCTTTAATATGGAACTCATCGAGTTTCGCCTTCACCTTCTGAATGGTTTCGGTACTTGCGTCGTAGTTGAAGCGGATGTTCTTCTCTTCGGGGCTAAGAGGCTGACCCGGGAAAAACTCGATGACCTTCCCTCCAGCTTGCGCCGTCTTCTCAATCGCCTCGAACACGGTAAAGTGGTTCCACGTCCAAGCCTGACAACCGACGAAATAGCCACCTGATTTGTACTCTTCAGGAATAACATTTTCAGCACGAACACTACCTACAACCAGCAGGAGCGAACCAAAGAGTAGTAGAGTATTACAACAAGAGCGTAACGACATAGTTTTTTCTCCTCATGGAATAGGTGAGAGTAGCCTCCCACACTTTGCTCTCTTATACGCCATCAGGTCTTGAAATTCCTTTTTGGCTACAGCCTGAAAACAGCAAGTTTCGCCAAAACTGTAGAAACACGAGCCTATTCCTGCTTTCACTAAACGGAGGTTCCCTCTGTTTTCGGACGAAATCGCGGTATACTATTCTATCTATGACAGCCCTGTGAAGGGCAAAAAACTTGTGCCGTAAGCACTGCCGCTGACCTAAACTGTGCCACGCAATCAGAAAGACAGATATGACTCCTGTTTCCACAAATGCCCCGCCCCTAAAAGAGACAGACAAATCCCTACAAAGGGACTGGGCAAAGTTTACAGCCCTCAACTTTCTTTTTGCCTTCGGGTTCGCAATCTACGCCAGCGTCTTCCAGAACTTCTTTAATGATGTGGTGCATGGAACACCGAGAGGTTTGGGCGCAATGGAGTCCATTCGAGAAATACCGGGGCTCCTCACCGCAATAACGGCGGGAACTTTGGTTGCTCTTGCAGAGGCAAGAGTCGCGGCATTGGGCTTAGGTATTGCTGGCATTGGGATCGGCTTAACAGGAGCCACTCAAGCTTACGTACCTCTTGTTCTCGTCACAGTCTTCTGGTCTGTAGGCTTCCATCTGTGGGCAGGAATGTCTAGTGCAATCACCCTCACCTTAGCCAAAGGGCAAGAGGGAGGGAGGCACTTAGGACGTATCTCGTCCGTCTCCGCCGTCGCTACCATGGTAGGTCTAGGCTTAGCACTCCTCTTTGCCAAAGTTGCGCCCTCCATTGGAGTAGCCCCTCAAGCACTCTATCGCTGGAATTTTGCACTTGGCGGAGTCTGTATTTGCGCGGCGGCAGTCCTCTGTGCGACCCTCTCTAGCCATGCTGCAGGCGCGGTTCGCGCTCCTATCATCTTCCGCAAAGAGTACCGCCTGTTCTACCTGCTCACCTTTTTGGAGGGGTGCCGCCGACAGATATTCAGTATCTTCGCCTCGTTCGTACTTATCAAAGTCTATCATCAACCCTTAGAGCGTATGCTGTTGCTTCAGTTCGTCAATAATATCCTTATTTCCCTGACGGCTCCTAAAATGGGCAAGTTTGTGGACAAACATGGTGAACGAACTCCCTTGACCGTCTACGCAGTGGGGTTAATACTGGTCTTTCTAGGCTATGCAGTCTCTACAAGTATCTACATTCTATGCCTCCTCTTTATTTTG
>JAPLCR010000099.1 GCA_026392135.1 Armatimonadota bacterium | reverse complement strand
TTGGTCTTTTGAAGGGGAACCCCTACACCAGACCCAAGTACATGGAGCTTCTCAAGATGCTGTATGATATGTTCATGATGGCACGACGAGAGGGGTTGGTCGCGCTAGACCAACACGTTGAGAACCCGCATTCGAGCGCCTTCTTTTCGGCATATCCGTTCTTTCATGGTCATCACCACGCCTGTGCATTTCTTGCCGACACAATGAAGGTAGTCGTCTCTGGCTCTGTATCGAACTACGATCTTTCTGATATGATGGATATAGATCTCGAAGTCTCGCATCACTCCGCGATGAAACCGTCACAGATAACGCAGAAAGTTGGCGACGCGATGCCCGGTTTTGGAATCGTTGCGGCTGTTCTTGGTGTTGTTATTACGATGGGCGCGATTGGAGGAGAGCCCGCGGAGATTGGGCACCACGTTGCGGCAGCGTTGGTTGGCACCTTTCTCGGTATTTTGCTGGCTTACGGTGTTTTTGGACCTATGGCAACGGCGATGGAGGAGCAGGTAAATGCTGAGGCGCAGTATATGCTTGCGATTAAACACGCCATACTCTCCTTTGCACGTGGCGACGCACCGTTGACGGCAGTGGAGTTTGCCCGTAGAAACATCGAGCCGGAGATAAGACCGACCTTTGCCGAGATGGAATCAGCACTCAAAAACAAGTAGACTCGTTCAATCAGAGGGGTAGGTGAGAGATGGCAAACACGGAAGCAACGATACGCATTGTTAAAAAGAAGTCGGGTGGGCATGGGCATCACGGCGGGGCGTGGAAGGTAGCTTATGCCGACTTCGTTACGGCGATGATGGCGTTCTTCCTAGTTATGTGGATTTTAGGGCTGAGCAAGCCTCAGCGTCAGGCGATTGCCTCATTTTTCCTCGGGCAGGGTACGGCAGTAGATATTCGGAAGGGGTTGAACGCCCCTATTATGCCTCAAGATGCCGGTAAAGGCTCTGAAAACCCTAGCCTGCAGCACCTTCTTGATGCTGTTAAAGACTCCCTTGTTAATGAGATTAGCAGTATCCCAGAACTTAAAGATTTGACGAGTAGCATTGAGATGCAGGTTACAAAAGAGGGGCTACGCATCGAACTAATTGAGACACGCTCTTCTCTCTTCTTCGATTCGGGAAGCGCAAACCTCAAAGGACACTCCAACCTACTTTTGCAGACGATAGCCAAGAGGTTAAAGACAGTTCAGAATCCGATTGTTATCGAAGGGCACACCGACAGTCATCCTTTAGGGCGTTCTGGAGTCTACTCCAACTGGGAGCTATCTGCGGATAGAGCCAACGCGGCACGGCGTGCCATGGAGGGTGCAGGGATGGCTTCGAGCCAAATAGCCTCAGTGCGAGGCTATGCCGACCGAAAACTAAAGCTGAAGTCAGACCCATTCCACTTCTCGAACCGCCGTGTGAGTATTTTGGTATCCGCAAAGGATTTAGATAGCATTCAAGGGGAGACAAGCACTCCGAAAAAGCCGTTCCAAGGGATATTTGACGATAAAGCCAAGGCACACTCCACAGAGTAAAGAGAGGACACTCTCCGCGTTTGAGGTAGCACTGCTCGCCTCGTTGTTGCCCTCATGCTACGAGAACTCCCACTCTTGTCCTCTCCCTTTCTCCAGGTTAGTACAAATGCCTAAAATCTGACAAAGAGCCTACCCAAAATGGGTAGGCTCTTCCTGCTAATTCATGTTACGCAGTAAGTAGCCCTCAACCCCTAGCCCCTTCTCCCAATACTGGGCGAAGGGGAACTAAGGCGACCAGTTTACCGGGTTTCTCCTCTGCTTTGGGTTCCAAAAAGCGAAATGTCCGCTCTACAGACCTTTCAGACAGGCTCCCTCGCCCAG
>JAPLCR010000164.1 GCA_026392135.1 Armatimonadota bacterium | reverse complement strand
TCGTACCCTATGTAGTAAATAAAAGTCAACTTTCTTGAAAAAAATCTCTACATAAAGGTACTTTTGTCTCTATACACGTAGTACGAACCGCACTGCTCAATGTGACGCATCGCTAAAAAGAGGAAGCCGAGTATGTCTCGGCTTCCTCTTATCGGTGAACAGCACTGCCTAAGCGACTACTTCGCGATAGAGCGAACAATGGCGTAGGAGAGAAGTCCGTTGGTTATGTATCCGAAGATACGGTCTAGATCGCTCTGAGTTTTTGGTAGTTTACCAGACATAACTCGGGTCGGAACAAAGATAATATCGCCGACCTCTAAGCGATGCGTGGAGGCTTTCAACAAGCGCCCACTTGCGCGGATGAGAAGAATGTCCGCCTTATCTGCGTCCGGCAACGCACCTCCTGCCAGCGACACATAGTACTCAAGGTTCACGCCGGGCTTAAACAGAATAGTCGAGGGCTGTGTCACTGCGCCCACTACCATGACGGTGGTGGGGCGTTCGGGGATAGTGACAATGTCTCCGTCACGGAGAACAATGTCTTCAGCTCCGCCGGGATTGCGAATAGCCTTCTCGAAGTCTACGAAAATGTTGCCGCTGGGAACGAGGTCTTCATCACGCAAGGCACGTGCGGGAGTGACGGGCGAAAGCGGGATGATCTCCGGAGTAAGGGCAACTGTCGCGCCTTGTGTCTGGTTGCTTGCACCCAACGGGTTGCCGCCGCGTACTCCTGTAGTGAGCTCCGCGATGCGTGCCGCCTTCTCAACATCGGCTTGCGCCTGTCTACGCTTGTATTCGTCCGCTTGCACAAGCTGGATAATGGTGCGCAAACGCGGCGATACGTCCTTCTGCGCCTCTGTTATCATCTGTTCCTGTCTGCGGAACACCAGTACGCCCTTGAGATAGCCCAACTCAGTTGCACCGCCGGCACGCTTGACAATATCGCTCAGGCGGATATTGCGGGTAGTAACGGCATAGCCTCCGGGGTTTTTCACCGCGCCCGATACTGAGATTTGGTAGGGCTTTTGCAGGAAGTTGAACTGGCTTCGGACGACGATAACATCCCCGTCTTCCAAAATCACATTATCCTTGTCATTACCCGCCAATGCTCCCGCCGCACTCGCGGATACAATCGGTGTCCCTGCCACTTTGCGGGCGTGTGCAATCTCAATTTTGTCTTCCGCGCCCGGTAGTAGCCCTCCCGTGTAGAGCAGAGCATCTTTTAGGCGCATCCCGTCGGCACGGTTCAGAGTTCCGGGGCGTTGAACGGAGCCGTCAACCGAAACTGCCTGAAGAGGACGGAACTCCGCGGCATCTTTGCTATAGACGGCGAGTTCATCGCCCTCTTTCAGTGCGATATTGTGCTGTGGGTCGCCTACCGCCGCCTTGTTTAGGTCAACGAGTACGAGGGGTCCGAAAGTGCCGTCTGTATTACGGCGTTGCAGAAAGGCTCTATCCTTGTAGGCATCCAACTTAACATTACCTGCCTGCTCTACAAGGTCTTTCACGCGCATTCCGGGGTTAAAGATAAAGTTTCCTTCGCGCTGTACAGAGCCGCGAATACTGACCACTTGGTCTGGTATCGCGCTCAATTCCCTAATCGAATAGAGGGTCACAAGGTCGCGCTCCATGAGCGAAACGTTATTTTGCGGGTCGTTCGCGAATACTTTGGTGACGTTCAACGAGATAAGCGGACCGGGCGTTCCGTCCGGGTTCGAGCGGTGTATAAACGCACGGTCTACACTTCCCTCAAGCGTGAGGTTTCCTGCTAGCTCGATAAGGTCGCGGACTTTCATACCGGGATGGTAGGGGTAACTGCCTCCGCGCTGAACAGAGCCAGTTATGCGAACCTGTTGTTCTGGCAGTGCCTGTAGATCTTGAGATGTGTAGACGGTCACATAGTCTCTATCTTGAAGCACGATATTGTCTGTGGCATTACCTGCAAGAGCCTTTGTAAGGTCTACAAAATAGAGTGCTCCAAACGTTCCGTCTGGGTTGCGGCGTTGAAGAGCGGCGCGTGTGGGTTTGGCATCTTGCCGTAGCCCGCCCGACAGCAGGATAAGGTCTTGAATCGCCATTTTATCAGGGCGATAGTAGTCGCCGGGCTTGTTTACTGCACCCGCAATGCTTACGGCACGAGTTCCGAGCGAAAGTACATCCTGAATGGAGTAGATGTGCAGAAGGTCTTGCACCTTCAAAACCGGGTTCTCGTTCGCTACTCTCTGCATGGCTTTACCGAGGTTGACGTGAATCAGCGTAACAGAAAAGTCAGGGTTCAGGCGATAGAGGTCAGCCCGCTCGTAATAGGTGTTGAGCAGGGGACCCCGCGCACTCTCTAGTAGGTCGGCTACGGTCATGGGCTTAGTCGTTTCCAGTGCGAAGCGACCAGGCTGATATACGTTGCCTTCTACAGAGACGAGGTTTGTAATGACTGGGCGAACGCTATAGACATCTATGTTATCGCCATCGTAGAGTTCAGGGTTGTCCTTTGGATTGTTGCTATTCAGATTCACGTCTATCATTTTGTACCCTTTGCTAGGGTCAATAGACTGAATGGAGATGCGCTGTGCTATACCTGTAGGCTTTATCCCGACTGCATAGCCGAAGACCTCTTTAACACGGTCTCCCTTCACCATTTCATAGATACCTGCACGAAAAACCTCTCCGCGTATTGAAACACGAGAAGAGCTAGGCTCTATTTGAACTACATCGCCGGGTTGAAGCGGAATGTCTTGCGCCCTATCGCCGCTCATAAACTTGTAAAAGTCGAAGGTGTGTGTCGTTCCATTCACGCGCTTGACGCGAATATTACGGAAAGTGCCTGTCGTTTTTGGGCCCCCGCTAATATAGAGCGCGTTGAATAGCGTAATGGTGGACGGGACTTGATACGCGCCCGGAGAGTAGGACTCGCCTACGATAGTTATCTGGAAAGTGCGAAGTGCTTTCAGAGTGGCGTATACCGTCACGTTCTTAATCTGCCGCGCAAGGGTTTTTACAAGCGTCTCTTCCGCGTCATGAATGGTTTTGCCCATTAGTACCACGCGCTGAGAGGTAAGCGGAATGAACGCTATCCCTCTTTCATCCAGCTTCAAGGGGAAAACCTGCCCCTTCACCGTGGGAGTAGATAAGGTGACTTCCAACTCATCGCCAGGTCCCAGCAGGTACCGCTCAGGAACCGAGATAGATACGTTGAACTGGTTAGCGGCATCCGGCGGCACAATCACTTTGTAGGGGTTGAGCGTAGGCGCGTTCTCGCCTATCCCTTGACGTCCGGTGGCAGGTGCATTGGGAAGTGTGACGGGTTGAGGAGTCTGAGCAGTAACAAGCCCTAGTTGGTCATCGGCGGTAGGAACTCCCGTAGTGCCGTTGAGCGTAGGGGTGGCTCCTCCTGCCGCGGCAGTTTTTCCAATCTGTTGGGCGCGAATGGAATCGACGTAAGCACGGGACTGCGCGAAGAAATCGTAGCCGTACAGAGCCAGCTCAGGCACTACTATCGTAGACTGAGTGGTGGGCAGATTGATGGGAGCCTGCTTGCCCGCCGTAAGAGCCGGGGGGGTGTAGTTGGCGGGCTTCGAGTTCGTGAGCGGTTGATTAGGCAGTATCACTGTAGGAGGGGCGGGCGCACCTACAGCGGGAGTCACCGGAATAGCGGGAGGCTGACCACCGGGAGTAGCGGGAACTGTAGTTGGGGGAGCCGCCCCGCCGGGTGCTTGAGGTCCACCTTTTACGGGGGCTTGACCTGTAGGAGGCTGAGCGCCGCCTTTTGCGGGTGTCTGCCCACCGGGAGCGGCGGGTGCTTGAGTGCCGCCTTTGGGAGCCTCACCAGCCGCAGGGGTTGTTTCGTATCATATACTCACAACTCCCTTATAACTCTGTGTAGTGCGATGCGTTCACATCGCGAAACAGGTTGTGTTTCAAATGGCGATGGAACCTTGCAAGCGGATTTCCGACTCTCTCGATTAGGGCGCACGCCTACTGTTACTTAGTAATAGGTTGCACCGTCGCAATGTTTGGTTTATTCCGAGTGGGATGTGCGGCGATAAGCTTTTGCAACGCAGGAGCCATAGCCCGTGCGAAAGAGACCATACCGTAATCGTTTGGGTGAGTGTCGTCAACAGAACCCTCAGAGTCCTTGACGTACAGCCGTCCGCCGTCGAACAGGTATAGCTCCTGCATCCCCTCTTTTTGTAGCCTCTGAATGACCTGCTCTTGAAGGAGAGAGGCTGGTCTGGGCAACAGAGCTGGGTCAGCACTAGACTCTCCAACAAAGAGGATAGGGGTTACTGGGTGCGTGAGGCGCAGTGTCCGTGCTGTAGCTTCAATGCGTGCAGCAAGAACCGCAGGCGGAAGGTTATGGGCGTTTTTCAGCGTATCTATCACGAAAAGGATAGGGTCCAGCTCAGCCAGTAGCTGCAACGTTTCCGGCTCCATATACGCAGAGCCGGAAAACCCCAAATTGATTATCGGGCGGTCTAACGCGCGTCCCAGTATAGAGGTAAACGCCATGCCCGCACGCGAAGATCCCACACCTTGAACAATAGAGGTTCCGTACCATACTATCGGCTGGCTCTTTTCAGCAGGACGGTCAGGAGCGGCATACATTTTGCTACTGTTCGCCACTCCAATTTTCAAATCCGTAATTCCATTGTAAGTTGGTAAATAGAGCAGAAATTCGCGAATACTCTTGGAGCTATTGCCCGTTCCAATTTTAGTGAGGTTCCCATTCTTCGTTTCTGGTCTGCCGGACGATCGGTGTCGCCACACGCCGCCCGGCGGGCGCATATAGAGGTCTATACCGCTAGCCCCCACCTCGGACATAGTGGTATTCCCAAACCCAGAATGGTCCAACGACCAAAAGAAGTAAAGGTCACTCGCATCACTTTGAAATCGAACAGTGATGCCCGCGGAGTGGCGGCTTAACTTCCAAAGGGTTTCCAGAACCACTCCCTTCGCTTTGGCAGGAAAACGGTCAAAGGGGCTCTCTGTCGCAGTCCAGCCCTTGCCCTCAATCGTAAACGCAGGAGCGTCATGCCACTCAACAACAATGGGTTCTGGGGTGGGAGCTGTTTGGGTTGGAGGAGGCTGTAGGCTGGTTACTTTGACGGCATAAACTAACACGCCAAGCGCGGTGAGCAGTAGACACAACCCCATTTTACGCCCACGCCGCGCCATACCGTTTCGCATACCAGCTATGTGCATACCCTTCTTCATATTGACCTTAACCTCTGTTTCAATGGCATAGATTCCTTGTAACTACTCAGGCTAGACAACACGACCTAGCCCTCTTCCCTATCCATACTGCAATGCCTCCGCACTGACCCAGCCACCCC
>JAPLCR010000034.1 GCA_026392135.1 Armatimonadota bacterium | reverse complement strand
TTTTGCTGGAGTGTGGCATGAGATTGAACCCTAAAGATGGGACAGAGTTGGTTTGGATACCAGAAGGCGAATTTTTCATGGGAAGCGCGTTGATGGATGGAGAACCGGACGAGACACCAATACGCCGCGTCTACCTTGACGGATACTGGATAGGTAAAAACCTTATCACAGTAGCCCAATTTCGCCGCTATTGTGAAACAGTAAAGTATAAATATGACTGGAAAAAACACAAACCGAAATGGGGTTGGTGGGACGACCACCCTATGGTCTATGTAACATGGGAAGAGGCTCGCGCCTACGCACAGTGGGCGGGCGGCGACCTTCCTACCGAAGCCCAGTGGGAAAAAGCGGCGCGTGGTACAGATGGGCGCAAATACCCTTGGGGAGAGGAGTGGGACGCAAGCCGTTGTGCCAATAACTTGACCTGCCCTGCACCCACAGGTCACTACTTGCGGAGTGCTAGCCCTTATGGTCTACTAGACATGGCAGGTAACGCTGCACAGTGGTGTCGCGATTGGTACGATAAAGACTACTATCAGAGCGGAAATGACAGAAACCCGCAAGGGGCTACGATAGGTGTTCAGCGCGTACTCCGCGGTAGTGCATGGAGCGGCTTCAACCCTCCGTACTTCCGATGCGCCAACCGATTCCTCCAAAACCCCATCTATCGGTTCTATTTTCTTGGCTTTCGCTGCGTTGTTCGCTCTGCGCCCCTCTAATTTCAGGTGCTTTGGAGATTAGGCATGAAGTTGAACCCTCTTGATGGCTCCGAAATGATATGGATACCAGAAGGCGACTTCCTTATGGGAAGTAAGGCAAGTATGGGCGAAGACGATGAGCTTCCACAACGCAGCGTCACTCTGGATGGCTACTGGATTGGCAAAAACACGGTGATGGTGAAGCAGTACCTCGATTTTTGCACTGCAACGCGCTATGAGTACGAGTGGCTGGGTAACGAACCCAGGTGGGGTTGGCAAGACAGGCATCCCATGACGGCAGTAACTTGGGAGGAGGCTCGCGCCTACGCACAGTGGGCGGGCGGCGACCTTCCTACCGAAGCCCAGTGGGAGAAGGCGGCACGAGGGCGTGATGGACGTGCCTATCCCTGGGGCGATAGTTGGGATAGTGGCAAGTGTGTGAACAGTGCCTCCTCTCCGCAAAATGCAGGTAGCCTCCCCAACAGCACAAGCCCCTATGGAGTGCTGGATATGACGGGTAATGTCCTACAGTGGTGCTTGGACTGGTACGATAAAACGTACTACGCTTACGCCCCCCTGCATAACCCCAATGGCGCAAGCAGAGGTGTTTTTCGGGTTTTGCGCGGCGGCTCTTGGGTCTACGCCAACCCCCGCTATTTCCGATGCGCCCACCGCTCCAACCTCCTCCTACCCGATGTCCGCTACTCAGTGGTCGGTTTTCGGGTGGCGTGCCGTACCCTCAGCGGATAGCTCTTCATACCCCCGAACCCTCTCTCTCCCCTTCTCTAGTCCTCCTCGATCTGGGAAGAGGGTAGCACTACCCTTCTCTCCTGACAGTCCTTGTGCTCACACTCATACTTGCCGTCAATATTTCAAAACATTTCTATTGCAAAATGTCAAAAATATGTTGACAACAGAAAACGAACATGATATACTCGTTATATCCTATCCTTCAAAATATTGCCAGTCCGGATATAGAGAACAGTGCTTCCAAGACATACGCGACAATCTTCACTTCAACCTCTCACCAATAGGTATCTTCCTATCATTCTATGGTTAGTTTTAAGCACTGTCTGCTTCCTTATAGTGTCTTTATCTCTTAATATATATCAGGAAAGCTACCTTAACACCTTACAGAACTCAACACTATTCTATGCCAAAAGTGACTTGCGGTCTAACGACATCGCTAACTGGGCACACTCAAACTTCCGTATCAGAACCATTGAAGCCTCTGCGCCCAGCGCGGGTAAAGAGATATTTCAACTTACAGGACTTACCCAAGTAACAAGCCCGACACTCGCTTTGCAAGAGGGCAAAAATACGATTTATGTTTCAGGTGTGCCGGCAGTCCGTCAATGGTTCAGGCTGGTCTTCAGTTGGATGACCCCAAACTATGTGCCGTCTGCCTCATTTTCACTTTTATTGCTGCCTCCTATTTCCTCGCCTCCCTGCAACTGCTCACCAGTAGGCTTGACCATAGTATCGCCTGCCCCAGAGTACTCTGCACCGCTCTCATCGTGATGTTTATCGCCTCCGGGGTACGAAGCCTAGCTCTCATATCGGGCGTTATTTCAAGCAAAACTTCTACAGAGATCCAGACTCCCCGCATAATAGGCAACCCTATTTCAAGGTTCGTCAAATCCGGAATATCTCTTGCACCAGGAACGCTCCTTCTTGTCACTATGCCGGGTTGTCATTCCTGCGACACAGCGAAGAGTGAGTTGGCTAAAACACATATAGTCTGGCAAGCAGTCAGCCTTTGCAATGCGTTTAGTGAGCAAGGCTACTTTGAACCCGGTAATCTGAACTTCCCCACTCCCCTATTTCTCATCTGCGACCCGCACGGGAACATAGGGTATCAACGTGAAGGATGGGTGGAGACGGCAGCGCAAGAGGCGAATCTCTTCAAAGAAATCGAAGAACACCAGCGAAAATGGGGAGGCAGTCCCCACAAGTAACTTACCCTTTTGGAGCGAACACGCTCCAAATTCTGGCGATGTTTTCGACAAACTACTCAACAAGGAGGAGACAGGACAATGTTTGCCAACAATCTTCGTGTCGCGAAAGCGTGCCTTTTACTCTTGATAGCACTCACTATCGCTACGATTACCAAGCCGGTATGGGCAGATCCACCACCCCTAGATTGCTACAACTGGTCATTTCGGACTGGAACTGGTTGCATCAATCAATCTGCGTGGTGTAATTGGTTCCAGCCGAATTTTGGTATTGACTGGACAACTGGTCTTCAGTGTTGCTATGATAAGACTACGCACAACCTTGTTTCCGCGATACAGACAAGTTGCACTCAGTCGTTCAATAACGGATGCTGTTTTAACCTTGACCATGCCAGTCACTGCTCCGCTACGTACTGTTACCCAAACTATACCCCGCCAAGCTAGCCCACTATTCAGAGTACACAGAGCGGACAGACCTAACTCCTTCCTGAAGCGGAAGGAGTTAGGTTATCAGTTAGACGAAGGAGGCACGATGAGACTATCAGAACAAAGCAACAAACGACATTACACAGGCTTAACTTTAATAGAACTGATGGTCGTTATTGGGGTTATTGCCCTGCTTTCGGCACTACTACTACCTGTGGTCGCACGTGCCAGACGTGAAGGGAAAAGGGCAGACACACTCTCTAATCTACGGCAGTGTAGTCTGGCTCTCTCAATGTACTGTGAGGACTACGACGGGCTTACCTCAATGCCTACCTATGAGACCGCAAAAAAACTTCTCCATACCGTGCCGACCTGTGATAAAGCTGACTACTGGAGAACCTCCTGCGTTGCCGACTGGGGCAAGCCGCTTATCGGTTCTTATGGATATGTACGCGGACTACAACGCTACTCTACACATGAAGGATGGCAAGGCTATCTTGATAGGACAAACGATCCTCGT
>JAPLCR010000245.1:17861-22453 GCA_026392135.1 Armatimonadota bacterium | reverse complement strand
ATAGAGCGGCTCGCATAGTTGGTAGTAGCGGGTTGGGTGGACTGCGTTTGAGCTAAAAGCGGGAGGGAAAGCAGTGCAAAGGAGAGAAACATCGCCAACGTTTGTGCTGTCGGCTTTTGTGTATGGGGCAAGCCATTGCCCCATACGAAACGATTTGAAATCATGAATCAAAATCTTCCTGTGTTGTGCCCTCTCCAACCTGTTTGGGTAGGAGAGGGCTATATTCTCTTGGGTTGGACGCTCTCTAGCCCTCTATCGTTATCACTATCTTCATTGATAAGGGAGCGGTAACCTAGTCATCTACTTTTTGTGAGGCTTAACTTCTAAGCCCAGCTCTTTCATCTGTGCTTCGTCGACGAGAGAGGGAGCCTCCATCATTGGGTCATGTCCTAGTCCCATTTTGGGGAACGCCATCACTTCGCGGATGTTGGGTTCGTCGAGTAGATTCATGAGGAGGCGGTCGATGCCCGGTGCAAAGCCTCCGTGCGGAGGGGCACCAAATGAGAAAGCATCGAGCATATGCCCAAATCGTTCTCGTTGCGTCTCTTCTGAGATACCTAGTAGGCTGAACACCTTGCTCTGAATGTCGGCGCGATGGATTCTAATGCTTCCTGAACCCGACTCCTGCCCGTTGCACACAAGGTCGTAGCACTGCGCCCGCATTCTGCCTGGGTCGGTATCGAAGTACTGCAGGTGCTCTTCAAGGGGCATGGTGAAGGGATGATGCTCTGCATCCCAACGCTTCTCAGTTTCGTCCCACTGTACAAGGGGGAAGTCGGTGACGAAGTTGAAGTAAAGTTTGTTCAGGTCGCGTAGTCCGAGACGGTTCCCAATCTCAAGGCGCAAGCGCCCTAAAACATTGGCGACCGTTTTGGGCATATCGGCGACGATACAGAGAAGGTCTCCCACTTCTGCCTCACACGCTTTCAGTATCTCCTCCATCTTCTCTGGTTGGAAGAACTTCGTGATAGGCGATTTCAACCCTGCCGCGTTCAGCTCATTAACGGCGACGCTCGCCATTCCTGCCGCGCCAAACTCTTTGCAGAATTCGGCGACTACATCCACCTCTTTACGTGAAAGCTTCGTTCCGTTCGGGTAGCGTATCGCCTTCACCTGTCCGCCGTTCGCGAGTATTCTGTCGAAGGCACTAAAGCCGCTGTCGCGCACGATATCGCTCAAATCCACCAGCTCTAGCCCGAAACGTATGTCTGGTTTGTCGCTACCGTAGCGTCGTAGGGCTTCGTCCCATGTCAAGCGCGGGAACGGGGTAAGCATCTGCTTTTCGCTGACATTTCCGACCACCGACGTGATAAGCCGCTCCACGAGGTTGAGAATATCCTCTTGTGTTACAAAAGACATTTCAAGGTCGAGTTGGGTGAACTCTGGCTGCCTATCGGCGCGTTGCGACTCGTCGCGGAAACAGCGGGCTATCTGATAGTAACGCTCCACTCCTCCAACCATAAGCAGCTGTTTGTACTGTTGGGGTGATTGGGGTAGGGCATAAAAGTAGCCGGGGGTTAGGCGGTAGGGAATGAGGTAGTCGCGTGCGCCTTCTGGAGTGCTTTTGGTGAAGATAGGGGTCTCTATTTCGAGAAAGTCTTCGGCGTTCATAAATTCGCGAATGAGCGTGACCACCTTATGTCGGAGGGCGAGCATCTGATACATCTTGGGGCGACGTAGGTCTATATAGCGGTATTTGACTCGCCGTGTCTCATCCACCTGCGCCATTGCCGATTCGTCTGAAACTTGAAAGGGGAGTGCTTTGGAGGTGCTGAGTATCTCTAGGTGGTCGGCGACTATTTCTATTTCGCCCGTCAAGATATTGGGGTTGACCGCTCCTTCGCGCCGTGCTCGAACGCGCCCGCGAACGCTAAGGCAGAACTCAGAGCGTAGGCTCTGTGCTGCCTCCATCACCTCCGGCGAGGTTCCTGCATCTATTACGACCTGCACAATCCCTGTGCGGTCACGTAGATCTATGAACACTAGGTCGCCGTGGTCGCGATTGCGGTTGACCCAACCATTCAAAACAGTCTCTTCACCTACATGGTTGATATTGATTTTGCCGCAATCGTGCGTGCGTTGCCAGTGTGTCACGAATAAAGAACCTCCTCAATGAGAAATCCTCGCGCTAGTTCACCATTATAGTATTCTAGAGCGGGTAAAAGTGTTGACAAAATGTAACCGCCGAAGGTTACGCTTTGAAGGTAGATTCTATCTCATTTTGCAGGGTTTTGTCTACTCTTGATTTTCAGTGGTGTTGAAGGCGGAGTTAGAGTAGGGGAGCAGAGAGGTCATTGGGTAGGTGTGACACCCGCTGGGTTTGCCATTTTGACGTTTGGGTACGCGGTTTCCTTACGGTGGATTGAAGCGGGTGTTGTGGTCTTTTGCCTCCCGCTGAGGCTACCCGTTGTGAACTCAAGGAGGCATATGTCGAGTGTCCGCAGGGCAGGCGTGAGAGGCAAGTTACCTTTACTCATACACATCCATGAGTATTCGCGCCAGTCGAAGGTTGTCTGTAGAGTGGGTATCCGCAAATTTCATGCCTACTCTGAGCAGATTAGTACCTGCGGGCTTCGTGTAACAGACCTTGCCACGAAAGCGAAGTGCTGATAGGAGAACTTTGTCTTTCGCCTCTTTATCGGTATCAGGCTGCATTATAGTCTCGGACGGCTCACCTGTAAGCTTGTTTTCCCACAAAGCCCTGAGCCATATTTCGGTTAGATTGATGAGTACCTCACCTTGCCTTGCGGTGTCTGCTGTGTAGGGCAGCTCTATACAGATACCGCCCAATCCAATATCTACCAAACTGCCCTCTTTCCATACTGAGGTAGTCTTTCCTTGCACCAGATGACGAAAATGAACGTTAGTTGTACACGGGTGCCTTGTGTCTCTACGCATAGTAACTTCTCGTAAGGGGTCGCATATTTGTAGGGTGGCTCGCAAGCCGTCGCTCTGTATGAGGCGTGTGCCAAGCTGACGTAGAGTGCCTTTCAGCATAAAGAGTATGTCTACTTTGGCGGAAATCTGGTCGTTGAGGGGCTTGTGTGTGGGAAGAAACTCAACTACAACATGGTCTCTGTTGATATTGGCAATATGACCTAAGAGGCTAATGCCGCTCTCTGTAAACTTAAAATCTGCAATATAGCTAGAAGACATTTGCGATATCCTTTTCTGCACCGTTTTTATGGGTTTGACGGTCAAGCAGGTGCTTTTGTATCCGAACTCTGTCTATATCGGATAGCCGTGTAAACAGAACGCCTAGCGCGATTCTGGTATCTGGCAGTGAGGTGTAGTGCCTTACTCTGCCTCGAATTTTGATAGGTGGTTCGGTCGGCGCACTACTTCTCATGTGGTTTAGTTGGTTAAGCTCATTTTCGTTATTTCCTACTACCTCTTCGCTCAGGTAGAGGAGTGCTTCTATCTCTTGGGGAATGTCTTGAACGGTTGGAATAATAAGCTTTACCCCGGTCGTGCTGATGTCTTGTGTTAGCCCTGAATACCATGCACCTGAAGATCCATCGCTTCGAAATGTCCTCCACGAGACGTGTATAACCATCTCTACTCTGTCTGTTTTTCGCAGTTGCGGTCCGCGCAGAACATTACCCACGCTCAATAGAAGTACGTTCTTCTTGTAGGCAAGAAAGACGACCTGAAATCGATGCAGCAGACCACGCACCGTAAACACAACTTCGCCCACCTCACCGCGAGCAACCTGCGCCAGAGCGGACTGCCTGTTTGCGATACGCAATCCTATCACCTGTGTATCCATCTTCACGATAACACCGGCATCATTTACTCCGATATTCGGAAAGCGGATATCTGCGAGCGGCGGGCTATTTGTATTCTGCTCTGTGGGCACGGTCTTGCTCCTTTGCGGAACCTAGGCAGAGGGTTGTACACAGTAGAAAACTTTTTCATGCGGTGTGTACCGTTGATTATGGGTAAACACAACCCCTTCTTAACCGCAAAAATACGGGTTCTGGTGAAAATGCGGGGTGTTGGGAGTAGTTTTGAGGCAGAAGCGGTGTGACTTTTGGGCTTTTTTCGACAAGAGCCTTGTTAGGAAAAGGAAGACACCCCTTTTCAATTCATTTCTAGGGTATAATCCTTGTCTAGTTTCTAGTGTACGGAAGTTTTAGGAGGATTAGTGTGACCACGTCAACGCTCACCATGGAACCGATAACCGAAAAGCAACTTGCCTCTCTCTATGCAGAGACGCTTCTTTATAAATGTTTGATTCAGGCAGACGAACCGCTGAAGGTTTCGGAGATAATCAAAGCGATAGGACGCGCAGATTTTGATATGCGCCTGGCGCGTGTAGTACTGATAACTTCGCTCCATTTCACCCCTCTTGACCGCAAATGGACGCTATGGAACCGTTATCTTGATACCACGCACACCTTTGATTTCAACCTGAAAAAGACTCTCAATACCTACGGACAGCCTCTCGATATTTCCGACCTTGCTAGCGAGTTAGAAGCCGTATATCACCGTCCTGCTGAGACATTAGAGGATGTGCTTCCACGCTATACAGTTGGTAATACTGACTATTTTGCTCCTGCATTAGGGTACATTGCGCCTAGGGGATGGCT